>JAUZQA010000299.1 GCA_030705665.1 Bacillota bacterium | reverse complement strand
TCAAATAAAAAGTGCATTGTAGGCGCAAATATGCATAAAGTCTTATTTAACATTTTCTTGGATGCTGAAGAACATTTAGGTGAATATTTAAAGGACTATACGATCAAAGAAGTGGTTGATCGTATTATTCGTTAATCAGTTTACCTCGAACAGAAGATTGGGATCTAAATAAATTAAGGCGTGATTTGGACCGCACACGCTTCCAGTTTTTGCTTGTTTTATAATATCGAAACTATTAATCTATATTCTTGAGAAGATAATTGTTATTGAAAGGGAAGATGATGATGTCGAACTTATTCCAACCATTCAAATTGAAAGGATTAGAATTAAAAAATCGAGTAGTTATGCCGCCAATGTGCCAGTATTCTGTCCCTCTTAAAAACGGCATCCCTACCGATTGGCATTTTGTTCACTATACCAGCCGTGCAATAGGTGGAACCGGTTTAATCATTATTGAAATGACAAATGTTGAGGATCGGGGACGGATTTCAGATTTTTGCCTGGGTATATGGAGTGATGAACATACTCCTGCCTTTAAAAGGATTATTGATGAATGTCACAAGTACGGTGCCAAGGTTGCTATTCAGATCGGACACGCTGGACGTAAAGCGGAGGATGCTCCTAATCCTGTTTCCTGCTCGCCGAACGCTTTTAATGAAAAGTCGAAAGTACCTCAGGAACTCACTACTTTAGAGGTAAAAGAAATGGTTGAAAAGTTTAAAAAAGGTGTGGAGCGGGCCATTCAAGCAGGTGTAGATACAGTTGAACTTCATGGTGCACATGGATATCTGATCCATCAATTTTCTTCCCCTTATACCAATCAAAGAACAGACGAGTACGGTGAGGATAAATTTTTGTTTGGAAAAGAAGTCATACAAGCTGCAAAAAGCGTAATGCCGGCAGATATGCCGCTTGTAATGCGGATTTCAGCTGTAGAATATGTGGATGGCGGCTATGGACTTGATTATGCAGTAGAAATGGCGAAAGTTTATCGAGATGCCGGTGTGGATATGTTCCATGTTTCCTCTGGTGGTGAAGGTCCAATTGGCTCTGCCGGGAGACCTGGTGCACACCCAGGTTACCAGGTTAAATTCGCTGAACGCATAAAACAAGAGGTTGGAACTCCGGTGATTGCCGTTGGCAAGTTAGACGATGCCAAAATTGCTGAATCTGTACTTGGAAACCAAGAAGCCGACCTTATCGCTGTCGGTCGCGGTATATTAGGGAATCCATATTGGGCAAACAGCGCATCCTTACTTCTGGATGGTAAACCTATCATGCCGAAACAATATGAAAGAGCTACATATTAATAGTAGTAACCAGTATATGATCAAAGCTCGTGGATTAATTCCATGAGCTTTTTTGATCAGGAACCCCATTTTTGGAAAATTCCCCTTTTAAGAAAGAATTCTCTATATTTTTAAGAGTTCTAAAATTCAAAAAATATTCATAAATACTTGTAAAAATAAAAATAAAACCGTGTATGATTGTCTTATAAGGCTTAGATTTCAAATTCAAATTTATAAAGGGGGAAGTAAAATGGATGTAAAAGTAGTTCGCTACGCTATTGGTAACAATGTCTGTCAAAGAGAATTTGTTATTGGTTCAAGAGAAGAAATGGTTCTATTTGATGCATTTGTCTCCGAAAAGAAGCGGGAAGGAACGTTCATTGAAATCGTTGAGCAATTTATCTACATTTAAAAACAAGCGGGCAATGTGTTTTTTAAATTCATAATTTGATAGCGCTTTCAATTATATTAAGGGCCAATTGGTCCTTTTTTTTATTTATAAAAAAATAGACCAATCTCTTTGCTTTTTCCAAAATTAAAAAGGGATTAAAGTCATGAATTATCGGGGCGGAGTATTGAAGAATTAATGAACCTGGGGTAGTATTATACTATAATTGAGAAAAAATATCAGTTGAACAAGGAGACCCTTTGAACATGCTGTCTGTTGAGATTAAAACTGAGAATGATGTGTATCAAGCCATTACTCTAGTAAACCACCTCATCAAGGATCGTTCTTTTAGCGAATCGGATAAACAAAGTATTTTTATCAGCGTGTTAGAGGTAACACGTAATATCTTGGATCATACGGGTCAAAAAGGGATTTTTCGTTGTGAGATGGTTCAAAATGAATTTCACTTTTTGTGTATTGACAAGGGGCCGGGAATCCAAAATTTAAATGATATTTTACGAGGATTACATAAATCTTCACATGGATTAGGTGTTGGTTTGTCCGGAGCAAAGAGATTAATGGATGACTTGAGGATTGAGACATCTAAGGAAGGGACGAGAATTATTGGTATCAAAAAAGAAAGATACAAATAACCAATACCAATTGGATCGAATTTCCTCGATGGGACAAGTTGCCGCTGGAATAGCTCACGAGGTAAAAAATCCATTAACAACCGTAAAGGGTTTTCTTCAATTATTTCAAGAAAAATATGATGATGATTATACTCAAGTAGCACTTTCCGAATTGGACAGCGCACTCGCCATTTTGGGGAATTTACTGCAAGTAACAAAGCCAGAGATGGATGATGAAGTGATTCAGGAAATAAACATTGCAAGTGAATTGGAATCTATTTTAAATTTATTTCTGGATCGTCAGTATCAAGTTGATATCATAAAAGAATTTAGAGATACAAATATTACGATTTATGGAAAAAGGAATCAACTTAAAAGAGCTTTTTTTAATCTTTTAAAGAATGCTTTTGAAGCCATACCTGATAAAGGAATGATCCGAATCCAGCATTATTTGGAAGAAGGGCATTTGGTCGTTACCATTGAGGATACGGGAATCGGGATTTCAGAAGATAAAATTGCCTTATTGGGGACACCCTTTTTTAGTACAAAAGATGATGGGACTGGAATGGGGCTTTCACAAGTTTACTCAAGCATCTATCAATTTGGTGGCAGAATTCACGTCGAAAGTATACTAGAACAAGGGACTAAATTTTTCATTTTTATACCTATTCGTAAGCAGGGGGTAAGTCTATTGAACACGATTGATGTTGTTGCCGATCCGAACCAATCATTGGAGGATTTCGTTAAAGAAAATCTTGAAAAAATTCATGATCAATTATTACAAGAGGACTACGAAATCAGCAGCAGATTAAAAGAGATTGAGGAAATCTCTGATATTAGTTTGAAAAAAAACGTCTTTGATTTAATCAAACTTGTTTTCAAAAACTCTCCACATGAATTAATTACTTTTGCAAAAGGTGAAGGGAAAAAATGGGCCAAACACTCCCTCCAATTAAACCTAAAGCTTGAATGGTTGCAGTCTCTGAGAAAGGTACTCTGGGATTTTGTTTATAACTTTTACCGGGTCAGCAACCAGGAACTTTCCCGCGAGGACTTTTTTCAAATAGAGAGAAAAGTAAACTACTCACTTGATACCTTTATCAAACAATTTTCGATTAGTTACAACCAATTTAAAGATGAAATCTTGAGGACCCAACGTGAAATGGTAGAGGATTTGAGTGTCCCTATTATTCCGTTAACGAAAACGGTCTCGATTCTTCCATTAATTGGAACGATCGATACATTCAGAGCGAACACGGTAAATGAGAAGGTTCTACGTCAAATTGAAGTTCTGCAAATCGAAACGATCATCATTGATTTATCGGGTGTGACCTTCCTGGATAGCGCTGTTTTAAACCATCTATTTAAACTTTTTGATGGGATCGAACTTATGGGATGTAAGGCTGTTCTAACTGGAATCCGATCAGAGATAGCAGGTTCCATGCTGAAAATGGGCTTAACAATCAACAATAATGTAATCAAAAAAGGAAATCTGCAGCAAGCTCTAGAATCACTTGGTTTTAAAAAATAAATCACGGATAAATAAAAACAAGTGCCGTCAATTGACAGGCACTTGTTTTTATTTTACTGGAGTGAGATGAAATGGATCGAGCATTTCAGATAATATGCGTTAAGCGGATGCATTTTGTTTGAACAGAGTAATCCGCCATTATTTTTTTAACGATTTTCAATAAATTTTACGACATCTCCGACTGTTTGAAGCTTCGGAGCAATCTTGTCGCTAATTTCAATCGCAAATTCATCTTCAATTTCCATTGTCAGATTTACCATATCAAGTGAATCAGCTTTAAAGTCATTTTTAAATGAAGCTTCCGGTGTGATCTTCTCCATTTTAACTCCGAGCTGGTCTGCGATAATAGGCTTTAGCTTTTCAAATGTGGTCATTACAGTATCCTCCCATGTATTTCATAACCACCATTATAACAGCCTAATTCGTAACATAAAAGTATTGCTAATATTTGGAGCACTTTTTAATACAAAAAAAAATTCCCTCTCACTAATGAGGGGGTAAGATGTTCTTCGAATGATCAGATGCAACTGATGGGTCTATCCCTAACGCCTTATATCATGTTCATTTTCTTGATTTCTTTCGCGTTTTTCTCTGTTGTGATTTTGGATCATGATCATTGTCATGTTTTTTGTCATGATCTCTGTCTTGGTCTTTTTCACCATTATTGTTAGGATCGCCATCGCGTCCTCCAAACATGAAAGTATCCCAGAAAGACAAAATAATCACCACCTTAACATTTATATAATTAAGGTATGCAATAAAGCCATACATAGCTAATACCTATGTACAAATAAATTAAAAAAAGGTTCCAAATCATTTTAGTTTAAGGTTTTCTTTTTTTACAAATTAGAAATAGAGGAATATGCCGTCGGAATTTTAATAAGAGAATCACCATCCCTTTAATAATGTGAAATATGGAGTATAATGGATAAAGAATTTTAACAAGTGGGAGAAGAAAAGGTGGAAAAACAGAATAGTTCTTACAGATGGATTGTGTTTGGTACAGTCTTATTTTCTTATTTTTTAATCGTCAGCCAAAGAACAGCACCAGGTTTGATCACAAATCAGTTGATGAAAGATTTTAATATCACGGCTGCCGTTGTTGGATTATTGACGAGTATTCAATTTTTTGCATACTCTGGATTACAAATTCCGATTGGTCTGTTATCTGATCGGCTCGGACCAAATGGTTTTCTTATCATCGGTACATTGATTAATGGTTTGGGAACGGTTGTATATGGTTCAGCAACAAATGAATATGTTTTATTCTTTTCAAGACTAATGGTTGGTATGGGAGACGCAGCTATTTGGGTCAATTTGGTATTAATTTTGAGTCAATGGTTTAAAGTTGGGGAATTTATTAAATTGCTAGGATTTGCTGGAATGGCTGGTAGTTTTGGGTCACTTATTGCCACTGTCCCATTTTCAGCTTGGATTTCAGCCTCAGGATGGAGAATTCCATTTCTTTCAAGTGGAATTATGTTATTTTTGTCAGGTATTCTCCTTTATTTTGTACTTGTTGTAAGACCAAAGCAGCTTTTTAAAAATATTACTGAAACAAAAAGGCCTCAGCATAAAAAACGCGAAAAAACAGCTGAAATATTAAAACGGATGATTACCACTCGCCAGGCATGGGCAACATTTTTTTGCCACTTTGGTGT
>JAUZQA010000298.1 GCA_030705665.1 Bacillota bacterium | reverse complement strand
GTTAGAGCTCATGTAATTGGAAATGAAGGTGGTGAAAAGGATGGGGTTAACTTTTTACTGGTATCCAAAATGCGGTACCTGTCGGAAAGCAAAAAAATGGCTGGATGACCATCAGCTTTCCTATCAAGAAATACATATCGTTGACAATCCTCCGTCTCGAGAGGAACTTGAAGATTTCTACCAAAAAAGCGGACTTCCTATAAACAAGTTCTTTAATACCAGCGGTCAAAAATACCGCGAATTAGGATTAAAGGATAAAGTAAAAACGGCTTCGGAACAAGAACTTCTTGATTTGCTGGCGAGTGATGGCATGCTAATCAAAAGACCGATTTTGACTGATGGTGAAAAGGTAACAGTCGGTTTTAATGAAGAAAGCTTCGAAAAAACATGGCTGTAATGAAGCTAGCTTAAATGATTGATAATGTGAAGCTCTTGCTGCAGGGAGTTTTCCTGCTGAAAAAGCGGATCTTATCGGATGCCCTGGTTGTATCATCTTGGCTGTTGCTGGTTAGGATACATACAGTGCGAAATAAATATTTTACTGACGGAGGGATTTTGAATGAGTACACCAAAAGATTTACGTTATTCTGAAGAGCATGAGTGGGTAAAAGTAGAAGGTGAGAAAGTAAGAGTTGGGATTACGGAATTTGCTCAATCAGAACTAGGTGATATCGTTTTTGTTGAGCTTCCTGAAGTTGGCACAGAAGTAACAGCTGATGAACCGTTTGGCAGTGTTGAATCTGTTAAAACTGTTTCAGAACTTTATGCTCCTGTAAGCGGGAAGATTACCGAAGTAAATGAAGATTTAAATGATAGTCCTGAATTTGTTAATGAGTCTCCTTACGAAAAGGCTTGGATGATTGTAATTGAGCCTACAGACCTTGGTGAAGTCGATAAACTGTTAACACCAGAACAGTATGAAGAAATGACTAAAGAAGATTAATCTGCATCCTAGAGAACAGCTGCTATGCTGTTCTTTTTTCATAAGGCATTAACAAAAATAATCGTTGATTCTAAAAACGCTTTGAATTGGCTGCAATCTTTAAATCTGTACAAATTAATTTTTACATCCAAACAATTGGCATCCACCTTCATTTGATCTGTACTATGTGCGAATCCTAAATCAAAATTGCTAAAAACAGTATTCCTATACCAGTCTAATACATCGTTTTCGTCTAACTTATATCCGTCATTTACCAATTTTCTCAGCATAATCGCCTCCTTCCGATCTGGAATGTGATGCTTATTTAAGAAACTGGTGAAACTTCCTGTAAAAAATATAAAATTTGTGAAAGTGCTAGGAGCCGAAGATTTGGCTAAAACATTTGGAGGCAGATCCAGCAACCAGGATTTTCTATCCTTCCAATTATTAAACTCTTTATTATTCACGCGCTTCACCCTTTTTGCGAATAGATTCTAAGCTGATGATTCAAGGATTTCCAAAATGAAAAAAATTCAATTCCAAATGAGAGTATGTTTGTTTAATCTTTCTCATGCGTAAAAATTCATTTTTGTTCCGTTTGGACAGAAGAAAATTTCAAGGAGATAATAAGAATTATTTTTATTTTTGGTGGTTTAAGAGTTTTTTAAAAATACAATGATAATGTTAGTAGTACATGCTGTTTAAAAGGAGTGTCATTTATGTTTCAAGAAGTGTTCTCACATATTCATCCGATTATGGTCCATTTTCCAATTGCTATCATCATTATTGCGACCATCTATGACTTTTTGTTAATGATTACGAAAAGAAAGGTATCACCAAAGCAAGGTTTTTGGCTTTGGGTGCTTGCTTTTTTAAGTGCGTGGCTTGCGGTTGGGACAGGCCCTGAGGAAGATGCCAGGGGCAATACCAATGTATTCCATTACCATGAACAATTAGCCGATTTGACCACGATCCTCGCGTTTATTGTTGCGGCAGTAAGGCTTTTCTTTATGTATAAAAAGAAAGAGTTCCTCAGGTTCTCATTGGCTGTGTATTGTATTCTTTCCTTATTGTGCACTGTAAGTGTCCTGTCGGTTGGGTATTTTGGCGGGAAAATGGTCTATGATCAAGGTGTTGGAGTAAAAATGAATGGTAAATATGTCAATCCTCCAAAACCAGGAAATTTTCATAACAATGATTAATTTAAAGAAAACGTCTTGGATTCAACCAAGACGTTTTCTTTCTTTTCTTTTGGACAAACTATGCAAAAAATACACCAAAGAAAGGTTGAAAACAATGACTTTATCACAAAAGAAAATCGATGTCACAGACCGTGTAGTGGGAAAATTAAAAAATGGGGAAATCCAATTATTTTTAGGAGACTCACCGATTGGAAAAATACAGCTTACAAACGAAATCAACTATAGGTTGGATCATCATTTTGAAGTCGATCAACAGAAAATTTTTCAAAATGTCTCTGTACCGGGAAAGACAGATCCTAAATATACTGACTGTGATGATGGCGGATGGTGCTAAAATATTATTAAATTAAATTCTGAAAATTGAGGCAATCACCTAATGATGTTATAGTAATGGTAAAAGAAATGGACACGTTAAAGCCAAAAAAAGAATATAATACTGTAGCTCCACAACTTCATAATTAATAGGTGATTTTGCATGAACGAAGTATTGGCAGACAAGGTAATTATTGTCGAGGGAAGATCTGATAAGAAAAAAGTTGAAACCATTATAAAGGAACCAATAGAAATTATCTGCACGAATGGTACGATCAGCTTGACTAAACTCGATGAGTTGGTTGAGATGCTCGAAAATAGACAGGTTTACATTCTTGCCGATGCTGATGAGGCCGGGGAAAAGCTTCGTAAGCATTTTAAAAGAGAATTACCTGAAGCAGAGCATCTATATATCGATAAAATGTACCGAGAAGTAGCAACTGCTCCAAAAAAACATTTGGCTACTGTTCTCTTGAGTGCAAATATTGATGTCCATAAAGAGTATTTAGAAATGAGCTGAAAAAACAATGAAGGAATGGAATAAGGAAGATCTCGAATCTATTTTTACAAAGAAATTAACAGGAATTGTTTACTTTTATACACCTTTATGCGGCACATGTCAGCTTGCATCTAAAATGCTTCGGGTTGCAGGCGAAATGATTCCAAGCGAAATAGGGATGATCAATCTGAATTTCTACCCAGATCTTGCAATCAAATTGGAAATTGAAAGTGTCCCATGCTTGGTGCTTCTTAAAGACGGCCGTATTCGTGACAAAATTTATGCCTTTCACTCAGTTCCTTTTTTGCTTGAAAAAATAAATCAATAAAAACATCGACAAACTTTTACTAAACAACTATTAATGTCGAACGTTTTTAAAAGGAATTTGAAACAATTGAAGGAATATATGGATTAAAGCCATATAAACCGGAGTGGTGAAAATGATCGAGACCGTTCAAGCATATATCCAATCAATAAATGAACGAAAACATGTTCTTACCTTAATTGAAGACACAGTGTTAACAATTGAATTTATCGTGAAGGATGAAATGATCTCTCTATCGTTAAAAAAAGGCGAGGTTTGTACCTCGGAGCAGTTGTGCAACGCTGAAAATAAATTCAGCATTCATGGTGAAAAGGAGAGTGTAAAAGCTTTAATTTCAGGAAGGGAAAAGTTTAGAACGCTTCTAATGAATGGGGATTTGCAATGTTCCGCACCATTTAGAACGATCTTATTGCTGGAGTCTTTTTTTTACCTCGGAAAAACTGAGAAAAAAATGGCGAAAATTAGCTAAAATCTTATTGACTCGATATGATTAATGGGATAAAATTTTTTTAAATGATAATTTAAATAATTATGACAAATCTAATAAATATTCTTATCAAGAGTGGTGGAGGGACTGGCCCTGTGAAGCCCAGCAACCGGTGAATCCGCACGGTGCTAATTCCAGCAGAACATGATGTTCTGAAAGATAAGAAGAGAACCCCCTCTTCTTAGTAGAAAAGGGGGTTTTATTTTTGATTGTCATGAATGAAGGAGTGGAGTGTAATGGGGGAAGATCAAAAGAAATACCGTTTTGAAACATTAAGTGTTCACGGAGGTCTGCAGGCTGATCCACTTACAGGCGCCCGTGCAGTTCCAATTTATCAAAACAATGCCTATCAATTTAAAAATACTGAACATGCTGCAAACTTGTTTGGATTAAAGGAGCCAGGATACATATATACCCGGATTCATAACCCGACGGTTACTGTTTTTGAGGATCGTGTCGCATTGCTTGAAGGCGGTATTGGTGCTTTAGCCACTGCAAGCGGTATGTCTGCCATTATGCTGACCATTTTAAACGTTGCCCAAGCAGGTGATGAAATTGTAGCAGCATCCACCCTTTATGGCGGAACCTATAATTTATTTGCAGTGACTTTCCCTAAATACGGAATCAATGTAAAATTTGTTGACCCAGTTGACCCTGAAAACTTCCGAGAGGCAATCACAGATAAAACAAAGGCGGTTTACGCGGAAACGCTTGGGAATCCGGCATTAAACGTATTGGATATTGAAAAAGTTGCTGATATCGCTCACGAAGCAGGAGTTCCATTAATTATTGACAATACATTTGCTACTCCATATTTGTGCCGTCCAATTGAGTTTGGTGCAGACATTGTGATCCATTCTGCTACAAAGTGGCTCTTGGGGAATGGCACGACAATGGGCGGAATCATTGTTGACGGAGGAAACTTTGATTGGAATTCTCCTAAATTCCCAGGATTTACAGAGCCTGATGCCAGTTACCATGATATTGTTTATGCAAGAGACATCGGTGCAGCTGCGTTTATTATTAAAGCCCGTGTTCAATTATTGCGTGACCTTGGGCCTGCACTTAGTCCGCAAAGTGCATTCCAATTTACTTTAGGTCTTGAAACTCTTCATGTCAGAATGAAAGAACATGTCGCTAATGCTGAAAAAGTAGTTGAATTTTTAGAGCAGCATCCAGCTGTGGAATGGGTTACCTATCCTGGCCATGAATCACATCCTGATTTTGAATTAGCACAGAAATATCTGCCTAAGGGAGCAGGGTCTATGATTATTTTTGGAATTAAGGGCGGCAGAGAAGCTGGTGCCAAGTTGATTGATTCCATTAAATTATGGGCACATGTTGCCAATGTTGGTGATTCAAAAAGTTTAATTATTCACCCTGCCAGCACGACACATCAGCAATTAGATGAGGAAGGCTTAAAGGCATCTGGTGTATCTGAGGATCTAATTCGTTTGTCAATTGGTATTGAAAACGTGGAAGATATTATTGATGAACTTGAGGCTGCAATCGAAGCAGCTACAGGCTTAAATTCTTGTGGCTGCTAATCGTCACTTTTTTAGAAAAATTTTATTGATATAGCATTGACACTTGTTTTTTTCCGTGATACGATTGCATTTGTAATTCAAATTTACCGATTTTAGAAAATTTAAATTAATATAGGATTTACTTGATATGCCTATCAAGAGAGGTGGAGGGATGTGCCCGATGAAGCCCGGCAACCGTCAATTTATTGACATGGTGCCAATTCACACAAAGCGC
>JAUZQA010000297.1 GCA_030705665.1 Bacillota bacterium | reverse complement strand
TCAGATATTGTAGGGAGTATTACTTTGCAAGGACCGGGAGCTGGAATGTTTCCTACGGCAAGTGCCATGATTGAGGACTTAGTATATGTTTCTCAGTATAAGGCCGAGCAGCAGCAAAATAAGCTTGCCAAAACTGTTTAGAATGAAGTGAAGTGCCAAGTCTCCTCTGCAATGATCGTAACAGTTAGCAGGGGGGTATTGGAGCTTATCAACATCAAATCGATTGAAACTTATTAATGACTAATAGGTTTATTAAGAAGTTTAAATCCTCTCTATATTTATCAAGAATGTTATCCACAATTTAATCCTTGTTTTTTTGAGTACTCCACAGACTTATGCACATTATCCACAGGCAAACAGGGAGATATCCACAGATTGTTATCAACATGTCTGTAGCTATAAAAACTTTTTAGAATAACCATTCCAGGGAAATATCCACATTATCCACAATATCCACAAAACTAGGAATGTATAAACGATGTTCACATTTTATTCAACTTTCCAACATGAATATGTTAAAAAACTGTGAAAACCATTGAACCATAGTGTAAAACCAAGTATATTTAATGTGTAGAGAGGGTAGTGAATACATTCACAAACCTTCTCGCCGTAATTAAAAGATTCTATCACGGCCTTACATTTATGACAATCTCTCAATAGAATCTAATTTTTTTTAATATCCCCCTAATTTTATGGAAAGAAGCAGGATTAAGCCTGCTTCTCTTTTTTTGTCGCATGAGTTCAACTAAGCCTCTGTTTTTCTTCCTTTAGGGCCCACCAGTCGACGAGTTTTCTTTAACATAGCCTTTTAGGGGATTATTTCCTTTTTGTTTTAACTCGCTGATTTGCAGCGTTTGCGCGTGCTTGTGCTTCTAAATCCGCTCGATCAGCGAGTTCCTGAGAATATTCTACGTCAATCCCGTCTGATTTTAGGTTTTTAGGCACTTGTGGAAGTGATGCTTTATTTTTATCACGAGTTTTATGTCCATGAGAACGACCCACTGCAAAAACCCCTTTCACCGTTAAGTTAGTGGGAGGCTAATTTGCCTCCTTTACTATCATTGCCTAACGGTTGTCTTCTATAAATGGGAATTAATGCTTCGTTCGTCGCTCATTAAAACCGCCTGCACGGTCAGCTAATTTAAAATCTCGTTGATATCCAACTTCCTGTGCACTTGTTAAAGTAAATTTTGGTTTTTCCTTTTTCTTTTTTTCCACCATGATCCTCATTCCTTCCATATACTTTTTTTGAAATGGCTGTGTTAAGTTTGCCTGTTGATTTCCTCTCCAATCAACTGGATCAAAAAATTAGAAAATTTCCTTCACACAGCCTTTAACAAAGAACGTCAGCACTTTATGTACTTATTTCCATTTTTACCTTTCGGATAAAGAAAGATACCGCCTTATCTTAAATTTCCTGTTAAATATGGTACATTAGTACATGAGGTGAGGAAGATGGCTTATATTACGAAGATCACCACTCAGCAAAAAAATCAGGATCGATATAATATTTTTATGGATTATGGCAAAGGGGAAGAATTTGCTTTTAGTGTTGATGAAGATGTACTCATCAAGTATCAACTAAAAAAGGGGTTAGAGCTTGATGAATTCTCTTTAATGGAAATACACTATCATGATGATATTCAAAAAGCATACAATTCAGCTATTTCCTATTTAGCGAGGAGAATTAGGTCTGAAAAGGAAATAAGGGATCATTTACTGAAAAAAGAAATAGAAGAGCCGGTTATACAAGAAGTTATCCACAAATTGCTCGAGCAAAAATATATAGATGATCGGGAGTACGCGATAGTTTACGCAAGAACTCAAATTAATACTACGGACAAGGGGCCGGGATTAATTGGAATAGAATTAAAAGAACGGGGTATTGAACAAAACCTTATTGATATCGCTCTTGAACAGTATTCTTTTGAGCTTCAAGTAGAGAAAACTACAATTTTAAGCGAAAAATTTTTTCAAAAATACTCGAAAGACTCGAAACGAGTTTTAAAACAAAAGCTTGAGAATTTGTTGGTAAGGAAAGGGTATACTTTTGAGGTTATCAATCTGGCCCTAAGTACAATTGATATAGATAAACAAGCTGATGACGAGCTTGAGGCAATTAAATATCAGGGAAACAAAGCGCATCGTAAGTTTTCCCATTATACTGGTTTTGAATATGAGCAGAAAATGAAACAATTTTTATTTCGAAAAGGCTTTTCAATCGAAGGGATTGAGAGATATCTTTTAGAATTAAAGGAAATGGAGTAAGGATTATTTCTCAAATCATGTACTTAATTTCTTTCATCTTTTAACAATATTCACTATACTAAAGTTAACATATTTTTAATGGGGATGAATGTATGCAACAGGAAAAACGTTATAGTCAAATGACAGAGCATGAACTCCGCCAGGAAATCTCGAAGCTTCAGGAAAAAGCACGAAAAGCGGAACAAATGGGGATGGTTAATGAATTTGCTGTTCTTGAAAGAAAAGCTGTGATGGCGAGAGCATATTTAATTGATCCAGACTGGTTTAAACCAGGACAGATTTATGAAATTGAGGGGGCCCCTGGATCGTTTTTCAAAATAGATTATCTTAACGGTGTGTTTGCATGGGGATATCGATTGAATGGCGATGGAAAAGAAGAAGCATTGCCAATATCAATGTTGAAAATAGATATAGATATTAACTAAAAAACCAGAGAAGAGTATCTCTGGTTAAGAAAAGCTTGCTTATGTTAAACCAATCGAATCATTCTCACGTTCTCCTGAGGCACGCATACGCTCTTGAGGATGAGTATTGGTTGTTCCATCAGCCCTTTTTGACGCATATTCATCATTGGCGCGAGGTTCTCCCTCGAATTTATTATGCGGCTGATTTGGAAATTTGCTCGCTTTATTTCTCACCATTGGAATACCTCCATTAATCGAAATGAGAAACTGTGAAGAGCTGTGCTTTTCACTAAATATAGTATTAGAAGTAATGCTGTTAAATATGTTGAAACAAATTACCAATGAGGTGTATTGGATGACCGATTATCACGAACGACTTACAAAGCTTTTATTAGATAAAAATGACTATTTATCATCAGCTCAAGCTAGGATATGGGTTGAATTACTCTGGGAAGACTTTGAAACAACTTACGCAAAAGCCGGCCGTCCTTATCAGGGGATTGAAGTGACAGAAAAAGTTGTAAAACAATGGATTCAGCAGTATGGAGAAAACCTGCATGAATTTGTAGCCATAAATCCTAAATATAAAGATTATTTTGAACTGGATAAAAATACATTACATTAAAAAAGCGATGACTATGGTCACCGCTTTTAATGCTTTTAGCCGGGAATGACATCTAGTTTTTTACGGAGTTTTTCTTCGCTAAATATCCATCCTGTGTAAGAATTTATTATGTTAAGGTCCTGATCTAATTGAACAACTGCGACAAAAGGGTAACGGTTGTTGCTTCTATACCGTAAATCGATAAAGCGAACCTCATAGGCATCGTCAAATTCATCCACTTCCCATCGGTAAACAGGCGAAAATGAAAGGAAGGCGGAAAGGTTTTTATCCTTTTTGGCTGCATCAAGAACGGGTGTGTCAGGTACTGGTACCCTATTAAATTGATCTAAAATAATGATTTGATTGTTCACTCCCCTGCCAACAAAAAATTGTTGAGGACTCGTGATAGCAATTCTCCATTGATTGAATTTAAGTGTAGGGGCAATAATTATTTCTGTTGCATCAGGTATAAGTTTAAGTACCTTCTGACGGATACTCCGCTGTGCAAGTGCTCTAAAAATATAATAGGAAGCGATCACTGCATAGACGGCAAGAAAGGTGTATCCAGGATTTGCCCCTGCAATCCAAAGAATAATACCAACGACATGGATTGCAAATATGAACGGATCAAATGTATTAATAATTCCTAGTGCAACCCATTTGGACGAAAACGGTCTAAGTGCTTGTGTGCCATAGGCATTGAAAATATCAACAAACACATGAAGAAAGACGGCTAAAAAAGTCCACATCCATAAATGTAATAAATTGGCGCCTGGGAAAAATGGATAGACAACTGCTAAAATAACAAGAGGCCATAAAATAACAGCCGGAATGGAATGAGTAATTCCACGATGATTTCGAATGTATACCGCGTTATTTCTTAGCTTTAATACGGTATCAATGTCTGGAATTTGTGAACCAACGATTGTTCCTATAAGAACGCTGCTTGCGGTCATATGATCGCTTAAAACGGCAGGATCTAGTGATGCAAGTCCACCTAAGGCAATTCCCATCACAACATGAGTTCCTGTATCCAAAAGGAAAGGACCTCCTTTTTAATTTAAAATAAAAACTAATGTCCTCAATATTATATTCCCACAAACTTAAGTGTTTAACAACTTGGAGGCCCAAAAAGAAATGGAAAATCAATTAAGTAATCTTGAAAAAATAGATATTCATGCTTTTCAAAATGATTTAATATCGTGGTTTAAAATTGAGCAGCGTGATTTGCCTTGGCGAAAGGACCGAGATCCCTATAAAGTCTGGGTATCGGAAATAATGCTGCAACAAACCAGAGTGGATACGGTTATTCCCTATTTTAATCGTTTCCTCGAGTGGTTTCCTACTTTAGAAGAATTTGCAGAGGCAGAAGAAGAAAAGGTCTTAAAGGCTTGGGAAGGGCTGGGTTATTACTCCAGAGTCCGAAATCTTCAATCGGCGGTAAAAGAGGTGCGTGAAAAATATAACGGTGTTGTTCCAAATAACCCGCAGGATATCTCTTCCTTAAAAGGGGTTGGGCCTTATACAGCAGGTGCCATTTTAAGTATTGCGTATGGAGTGCCTGAACCTGCTGTTGATGGAAATGTTATGAGGGTTTTAGCCAGAATCCTTTCCATTTGGGAAGATATTGCAAAACCGGCAACACGGAAAATTTTTGAAGAAGCGGTAAGATTGATGATTTCTCAAGAGGACCCATCAAGCTTTAATCAAGCACTGATGGAACTAGGGGCATTGATATGTACGCCAACATCGCCTTCTTGTTTATTATGTCCTGTTCGGGAACATTGTCAGGGCTTTTATGAAGGGATTCAAAACGAATTACCGATAAAAACGAAAAAAGTGAAACAAAAACAGGTTCAAATGGCAGCTTTTTTTCTAACCAATCAAGAAGGAAAGGTACTTATTCATAAACGCTCAAGCGTGGGATTACTTGCAAATTTATGGGAGTTTCCAAATGTTGAAATTAATTTTCCGCTTCAAAACGAAAGAAGGCAATTATCTAATCTTAGTGAAGATACAATAGGTGTAAAGGTGGAATCAATTAAGAGGATTGGTCAAATTCAACATGTGTTTTCCCATTTGATTTGGAATATTGATGCGTACACTGGAACAGTATCTGCTTTTCCGATAGAGGATCAAGGTTGGAAGCTTGTTTCGTTGGAGGAGTTAGAAGACTATGCCTTTCCCGTGCCATATCAAAAAATGAGAAAGCTATATTTTGATTGGAATTCCAAGTATGAAGGACAAAATCAAGGTTAAGAACC
>JAUZQA010000296.1 GCA_030705665.1 Bacillota bacterium | reverse complement strand
CATCTGTGGCAAATTCCTGATCATAGTTAAAAATCTCTAAAAGTCGTTTCATATTTTCCATGCTTGGTTCATAGCCCCATACTTTATCTAAACCGTAGGTCATGTTAAATGGCAGTGCTGCTGCGCCCATTAATACGATTTTTCCGACTAAATCAGGTCTTTTATTGGCAATTTGTAAGGCTAATGCGCCCCCTAGAGAATTACCAATCATATGCACTCGTCTTTCACCGATTGTTTCGATAAAACTAATTAAATGATCGGTCCACGTTTCAACGCCATATTCAATATTTTCTGGTCTTTCAGTATACCCAAACCCCACAATATCAGGTGCATATACATGGAAGTTTTCTGAAAGCCTCGGTATAATGAGTCTCCAATTCGCCCATGCTGTAACTCCTGGACCTGATCCATGTATCAATAGTACAGCCTCACCTTTCCCACTCTCATGAAAATGTGTTGAAATTCCATTTACATCAATATATTTAGAGTTATCCATCTTCATCATCCTCGTTTTTTCTTAAACGTACTATTTACCTTCACCGAATTCTCTGGATTTTTTCATTCTCACTTAATTTTTCATAGTCTTCTGCTGTCATAAATTCCAGATCGCTTTTTGCTGTCATACAACATGCCAAAGCGTAACCATTCGCTAATTCTTCATCAGATAGCGCATCATGTGATCGAATAATTTCTTGATCATATTCACCATGCAGCACTTTCACCTTACACATACCGCATCCGCCTCGTACACATCCTGCTGGAATGGGAATAAACTGGTCACGAGCTGCTCTTAATGGTGTTACATTTTCTGCACAAGCATATTCAAACTGCTGTCCTCTTGCACTAAGCGTCACTTTATACATGGTTTTCCTCCTTTTTTATCTAGTTACTATTCGATATTTAGAATTAAGTCAACGCTTTCATAAAGGATTCATGAAGTTCTCTTCGGTGATAAAAGATCCCCGTTCCAATTTTAGATGCATCCCATGTAATGGTCGGCATATCCGCATAGGCCAAATATCCGCCAGCAAATGCTTCATTACGGTTTCCAGATGGATCAAAGAAATAAATGGTTTGTCCTCTTGTGATCCCATGACGAGTAGGTGTTACATCAAATGGCACTTCATACATGGACAAAATGTCGGCTGCTTTAAAGACATCATGAAGTGAGTCAACAGAAAATGCCGCATGATGAAGCTTTGTGTCGGGTCCTTTTACAAATGCGATATCATGTGCCTTATTGCCTGAAAATAAGAAGCTTCCCACTAGTTCTTCATTATCCTCAACGACTACTCTTTCACTTTGTCTAAAGTTCAGCACTTCGACGAAAAATCTTGTTACTGTTTTCAAGTCATCTCCTGTTAATAAGCAATGGTCAAGGCGGTGTGGGGCAATACCTTTTGCACCTAATGGCCATGGATGCGGATTTCTGGTACCGACAGCTGTCCCTAATAGATCAATTTCAAAATACAGTTCACAATGGTGGCCTGTTGGCAGGATGAAATGAACAGCTTCTCCTTCTCCCAATCTTAAACGGTTTGATATTCTTGTTGTTTTACAGCCAAACTCTTCTATTTTCTTTTCAAAGTAAGCTAAATCGTCAATCGTTTCTACTTTAAAAGCGATATGAGCTACTCCAGCCGTTTTTGATTTGGTTAAAATAACACTATGATGATCGTATTCATCCCAAGCTTTTAAGTAGACGCTATCCCCCATGCGGCCAGTTTCTTCTAAGCCAATTACATTTGTATAGTAATCTACCGAACGATCTAAATCTAATACTTTTAGTTCAACTCTGCCCATACGCATCACTCTGCCCATTGTTTTTCCCCCTTGAAATTTGATTTAGATTGCTCTGCAAAATCAGCCCCATTTTAAATTAGCCAATCTTTTCCTTTAAAACTCATCATAAGCAATATTCGTGCCTTTCATGCCGCTTTTACTCAATGCATCACAGGCTGTTTCAATCATAATCGGCGGTCCGCAAAGATAAGCATCCATATTGGATGTATCTTCAAGTGTGCGGGATATGACATCAGCAATAAAACCAGTTTCTCCATCCCATACATCAGAAGCGTCTGGCTGTGATAAAGCCGGAACAAAGTGGAAGTTTGGATGCTGGCGGGCTAGTTCTTCCCACTCTTCTGTCAAATACAAATCCTTTTTGGCGCGTGCCCCATAGAAGAACCATGCTTCTTTTTCAAAGGGTTGTGAAAATAATTCTTCTAATAGTGACTTAATCGGTGCCATCCCAGAGCCACCGGCAATAAAGATTGCATCCTTATCTCTGCTGCGCAGCTGCATGCTACCATAAGGGCCAGAGCCTGTTACGGTATACCCTACTTGTAAGTCACACATATAATTTGATCCTTTTCCTTCCGGCACCCTCTTTACATGAAACTCTATCATTCTTCCCTCTTCATATTTATTTGCTAATGAATAGGCACGTGTATCTTCTAAACCTGGAATTTCAAATTCGAAAAACTGTCCTGATGCATATTCAATATTTTGCGGTTCCTGTAATTTCAGCTTAATCATGTGAATATCGTGTGTACATACTACGTTTTCCACAACCTCTGCTTCAAAATCAGCTACTGCGAAAAACGGCAGATCAGATTCTTCCTCTTCCACTTCAATGACTAGATCACTTTCTACTAATGTACTGCACATTAACGTATATCCTTCTTCTCTTTCAAAACTCATCAGAGAGTATTCGGATACACGGTCCATGATTTCATAGTCACCTTCAAGAACTTGACATTTACAAGCAGCACAACTGCCATGACGGCATCCATAGGCAACTTGAACTCCATTGCGAATCGCTGCATCTAATATGGTTTGACCTTCCTTGACTGTAATCACTTTCCCACTTGGTTCTAATGTAATTTCATATGTTTCAACCGCTGTTTTCGTCATTCTCTCTCTCCTCTCATGAGCTTGATTCCTTTTTTATAAAAAAGGAACCTTAAATCTTCTTCATGTGAAAAACGGTCTCACATGAAGAAGAATAGAATTTTTATAGAATTATGCCTCTGCAATTTCTAAGTAATCCCCATTACGAAGGCCCGCTTCTCTTATATTGCCTTCTAAAGATACTTCTGTTTTTCCATCACCGCGAATCAAGAATAAACGATATTTCTTGTCGTTATTCACCTTCCAAGCCTCTAAACAAGCTTCAAACAATTCTTTGTTTGTCATATCGTAATAAACGTTTAATCCGATACTTCCATGAAACATGCTTTCAGCCGCTTCTTTTAGTACCGGCCAGACAATCAATTGGTTTTCATGCTTCAAATAGTTTGCCATTCCCTTACACCCCTGTTTCAGTAGCTTTAGAAAAACTTTTTATCCAGCCCTAAATGTTTGCGATACTCCAGCCAATGGGCATGTTCCCTTGAGGAATAATGCTCTCCTGCATCTTCTGGAGTTAAACCTGTATATTTGAAGATTCCCGCTATTGGATCATCCCCAAATTCTCCACTTAAATAAGCTTCTGCCGGCCACCACATTTGCATGTATTTAAATGGATCACTCTCAAAAATATGTTTACAGCCAGGAGAACAAGTAATATACGTTTTATTGTTAAATTCACTATATTGCGTCCACATTTTTGACGGATTATCGGGATCAGGGAACTCCGCAGGAATTTGACAAACACTGCATACAGATGGAATTCCAGGGCTTGACCCAGCTAACACATGATCATCCATACGACGGAAATAAGAAGAATAGTAGCGTTCAAACGTTTCCGGATATTCCTTTGATAACCATTCATAATCATCAGGCTGCAGACGGAAACCTCTGAATAAATTAGCATGTTTATAATGATCAAGGATTCGCATTACTGCATGAGAATAGTGATTTTTTTCTTTCATGCTGTCTTCTGCATGCTTTGGTAGACGAATGCCGTATTTTCGTAGATCTTTAAACAACCCATTAAACACTTGTTCTTCTACATAGATTTCAAACGCTCTTTTCCAAGAAATTGGACGTATACGTGGATAATAGTCAACAAGTGTGGCAATGACTGAGAACAGACGATAAGCTCTCCAATACCACTTATCAAGCCAGCCTTGAATGATTGGAACGTTACGATCGTCTTCCTCTAACAACATCTTTAAGGCAGACATGCCTAATGCCATGTGGCGGGACTCATCAGATTGTACACTTTTTCCAACAGCTGCAAAATTATCGTCACCAACTGCACCGGCAGAAGAAGCAAATGGCAAGAACAGAATGTTTGTAAACACATATTCGAAAGAAAAAGAAATGGCTATCAGCGCTTCAAATGGACCAGCTGTCATCGCATCATCAAAGAATGATCTTGGTACCGTATTAAACCATAAGTTCTGTATGGTATTTGAAAAATTATGAAGTCCGTCAATTTCTTTGCTCATATGAGAATAGTGCTTGATTTCAATTTGAGCATGACGCAATTCGTCGATCGCCTGATTAAATGTCGCAAAACGAATCGCCTCAATCGGAATGTTTCTTCCAACATATGCCATTAGGCGATGCGCAGAATATTCAGCAGGCTGGACGGCAGTCGCGAATACTTTTACCCCTTCATACCAACGTGAATCAACGACCTTCGCGTGACCATCATTTGCTTCAAAGGCATTTCGTACAGCATGGTAGATTCCATCCTTCTCCGATTGAATTTTCACGTATTGGTTGTATGCCATACGAAAAGGATCTTCCCATCTGCTTGGGTCCTTCAATATAATTCCTTCTTTTTCAATTAACGGATATACCTTGTTCATATCAAAATCTTTTGGTTCCCACATTAAATCTCTTGTCATTGCATGGTATTTTTCTTTTACTCCTAATTTTGCCACTTGTATACCCCTCCTTATTCTGCGTTTTCCCACTCAATGATTAAATGCTCTTCGTCCCAGTCTGTAATAAAACCGAAATAGGAGCTCATGACAAGGTGTAATTGATCCATTTCAAAGTCTGCGCCGAGGTGTTCTTCTACTGACTCTCGATTTACCACAAGCTTCCCAGGTACTTTTACTTTTTTATAAACGGAAAAGTCTTCGACGATAACCCCTTCGTTATCTTCTTCAATCGCTGCAATAATCGCTGTTGCAACACTGCCGCCACTTGTATCTAAATCGATCCCCACATAGGCTTGTTTTACTGTCATCGTCCCCGTTCCCCTCTCTTAGTTAAGAGCAATTTCGTATTGCTTAAATGGTAGTTTGTATTTCTTATAGATTGGAATAATGGCTTCTTCCTCAATCTTTTTCAGTGTCTCTGGAAGATTAATCGATATTCCATGTTTTTCGAATAAAGGTGCTAATGCAAGAACAGCTTCGAACGCCTTCGGATACCATTCACCAATCCATTCTTGAATAATTTCAATGTTAGATAAGGTCTCTTCTGGAGTCTCTCTCGGGTCGCTTAGGATTCTGCCCCAACGATAGTCTCCTTCCCAATCTTCATAGCCTAAAGACTTTAAATAATCCCAGCGGCTTTCTGCTTTATCTTCGGCCAGCATTTTGAAAAGAGAAAATGCCCAGTCACGATGCCAATCTAATTGCTTCGCAAT
>JAUZQA010000295.1 GCA_030705665.1 Bacillota bacterium | reverse complement strand
TTGCATAAAAACATCTCGCATTCGGGAAATAATAAATCAGAGGTGATTTTTGTGGAACTTGAATCTTTAGCATTGCATGAAACTATGGAAACCCATGAAATTTTAAATTTTAAAACGGTTTGCTTATTGCGCTCAAAATTAATGCAAGGCCTGTGTTTTGATAATGATTTGAAAGCATTGATGGAAAAAGATGTTCAGCAGTCTATTAAAGATGTAAATGAACTGCTCGGATTTTATAAACAAATACCTACAATCCAATAGAGGTGAGGATATGGAAGACTATTTAGACCCAAGAAATGCTGAAGGGATGCCAGATTTAGCCGATTCAGCTTTTGCCATGGATTTTTTATTGATGGTGAAGAGCGGGATCCGTAATTATGGTTTTGCTATTACGGAAACTGCAAACCCCGGATTAAGGATGGCATTGCGCAGACAATTGGAAGCAGCTATTGACCTGCATAGTGAATTATCGGAATTGATGATGAAAAAAGGCTGGCTTCATCCATACGATGTGAACGAACAGTTTCCAATTGATATAAAAGCAGCCGAAACGGCTGTTCAAATAGCATCATTAAATATCTATCCGAATGACACGGATCGGAGAGGCATGTTTGCGACACCAAATAAATAGATAGGAAGGAGGTAGATCGATATGAAGGCAGTTACATACCAAGGAATTAAAAATGTCGAGGTTAAAGAAGTAAAAGACCCCTCAATCAAAAACGCAGATGATATTATTGTAAAAATTACCACCTCGGCCATTTGCGGTTCTGACTTGCATTTAATACACGCCATGATTCCCAATTCCCCAACAGACTTTGTTATAGGTCATGAACCAATGGGGATTGTAGAGGAAGTTGGTCCAGAAGTGAAAAAACTTAAAAAAGGCGACAGGGTAATAATCCCGTTTAATGTCAGCTGCGGCCACTGTTGGTATTGTACGCATGATTTGACAAGCCAATGTGATAATTCAAATCCACATGGTGAAATGGGCGGATTTTTTGGGTATACAGAGACAACAGGGGGATATGCCGGCGGACAGGCTGAATATATGCGGGTCCCGTTTGGCAATTTTACCCCATTCAAAATTCCTGAGAATTGTGAAGTAGAAGATGAAAAGTTAGTTTTATTGGCCGATGCCGCAGGAACGGCTTTTTGGAGTGTCGATCACGCAGGCGTGAAGGATGGCGATACCGTTGTAGTTTTAGGCTGTGGGCCAGTTGGATTGCTTGCTCAAAAATTTGCCTGGTATAAAGGGGCTAAACGGGTCATTGCGGTTGATTATATTGACTACCGTTTGGAGCATGCAAAGAAAACCAATAAAGTGGAGACCGTTAATTTTGAACAGCATGATAATACGGGAGAATATTTGCGGGAGATTACACAGGGCGGTGCTGACGTTGTTATTGATGCTGTGGGAATGGACGGGAAAATGACCCCGCTTGAATTTTTGGCAACAGGCTTAAAGCTTCATGGCGGAACGATGAGTGCTCTCGTGATTGCAAGTCAAGCTGTTCGTAAGGGAGGAACCATCCAAGTAACAGGTGTATATGGCGGTCGCTATAATGCTTTCCCGCTTGGGGATTTATTTCAGCGGAATATCGACTTGAAAATGGGACAAGCACCTGTGATCCCATACATGCCGTTTCTATATAATCTGTTTGCAGAGGGAAAAGTGGACCCGAGTGATATCATCACCCATGTCCTGCCGCTCAACCAGGCAAAGCATGGATATGAAGTATTTGATACAAAAACGGAAGATTGTATTAAAGTTGTGTTAAAGCCGTAAAAAGTGAAACCTGGTTCCAGCGGGAGCCAGGTTTCACTTTTTAATTTGCAATTCGATATAATCGGAGTGGTCGTCCGACGGTACCATATTTTTGTTCTTCTATTAATATTTGTTCGTCTACTAAGTGGGTAAGATACGTTCGCGTTGTTGAAAGGCTTACTCCTGCTAATTTTGCAATTTGATCAGCACTTAAGGGGATTGTAGAGTCAAGGATACAATTTTTTATTTTTTCCAAAGTTCGTATATCAATCCCTTTTGGATTTATTGGGAGGGATGATTCTGAAATTCGCAGCTTTTTTAAATCATCTACAGTTCCTTGATCTACTTCAGAATAAGTAGAAAGACGGGATTTAAATCTTGAATATTTGATCAGTGCAGCTTGTAATTGCGAAAAATTGAATGGCTTTATAAGATAATCGATGACACCAAAACGGAAGCCCATCTCGACTGTGTCAAGCTCTTTTGCTGCTGTTATTAGCAATACATCACACCGTCTATTTTGTAAGCGAATTGTATGTAGCAAGTCTAACCCGGACTGATCGGGAAGATAAATATCTAAAAGCAGGAGATCGGGCTCATGTTTGTCTATACATGCTAATGCCTCTTCGTAGCTATGGGCAGTTCCGGCCAATTCATATCCTTTTTGGGAATCGATAAATTTTCCATGCATTTTTGCTATCATAAAATCATCATCTACGACCAGCACACGCAATGAACGATTATCCATACTGCACCTCCATTTTTGGTAAACTTACTTGTAATGTTGCCCCATCAGAAGAAGAAATCATCTTAATAATCCCATTTTGTCTTGCTACTAAACGAGACAGCAATGCTAATCCAAACCCTCTATTCTCACCCTTGGAAGTTGTGCCATCTTCAAAAATTTTATTTCCAAGCAAGGGATCGATACCCGGACCATTATCATCTATTTCCACGTAAAGATGATCCTTTTCCTCTTTCATATAAACATTGATTTTAGAATCTTCCTTTTTCGAATCAAGGGCTTGTATGGCCTCTATTGCATTTTCAATTGCATTTCCCAGAATGGTAAGGACGATCTCACGATGTGGGCAGCGCTCTTTTACATAAGAGTTTTCTGAAATAGTTAGATGAATACCAAGCTCTTTTGCTCGATGCATTTTCCCCATAAGGACGCCGACAATTGCTGGATCACGAATATGGGCTAAAAAGAAGTTAAGGACGTTTTGTTGTTCAGTATGAACTTTATTTATCAGCTCTTTTACAAGTTCATATTCTTGCATTTGAATTAATCCGGAAATAAGGTGAAGCTTATTCATAAATTCATGGCGCTGGCTGCGTAATGTATCCACATAATTACCGATATCAGCAAGCCGATTTTCTAAATGGTCCAGATGAAGCTTATCTCGGAAACTTCCCACAGCCCCTATTACATCGCCATTTAGCATAACAGGCACTCGATTGACCACAACTAAACTGTTCCCGATAATCATTTGTTGGTCATATTGAGGCACACCCTCGTTTATTACATCTGTAAGCCTTGAATTAGGCAGTACAGATGCAACCGCTCTGCCAATTAGATCATCAGATTCATATTCCAACATGTTTTTTGCTTCTCGGTTTAATGTTGTAATCTTTCCATCTGTATCAATAGCTACTATTCCTTCCCGAATAGATTCAAGAATGGCCGCCTGCTGTTTTGTTAGGAAGGCGATTTCATGTGGTTCTAAATTAAAAATTTGTTTTTTAATATGACCGGAGAGGATTAAAGCGCCAATTAACCCAACGATTAAGGCTATAATTCCAAAGCCGATTATTTCAAGAATTAAGGAAGTTATCTTTTTCCAAATATCCTGAAGCAGAAAACCAACTGACACAACACCAATTTGCTGGTGCTGTAAATTATAGATAGGGTATTTTCCACGAATGGAAAGGCCTAGAGTACCGGTGGCTTGGGTAATGCTCCCTTGCCCGTGCAAAACAAGTTTATCATCATTGCCCACCATATGTTTACCAATCAGTTTAGGATCAGGATGGCTGTAACGAATTAAATTCGTATTGGAAATGACAATGAACTGGGCTCCCACTTTTTTTCGAATACCTTCGGCAATGGGTTGAATTTGTATAGAAGGATTTTTTTCTTGAAAGGCCTGAACAATTTCCGGCAATTCTGCTACTGTTTTCGCCACTGCTAAAGCAGTTTGGCCTGTTTCATCATACTCGCGATTCACCATGATGAAGGAAAGAGAAACAATAAAAAGTAAAAGGACAAAAAGGAGATTGAGTAAGATTAGAAGATTGATTTTAGTGCGCAGTTTTACTTGGTTTTTTTTATGTTTCATGTCTAATCACATTCTTTTCCTTTTATTTTTTCGGAAAATACAGAACATATTTATTTTAAAATATAAATTGCTGTTGAGTCTATAAAAACAGATGGTTTTTCCCGTTGTGTTTATCGTTTTAATTGTGTTTATTGCTTTTATCAAACATATTACGGAAATATTTATTTAATTTTCTGCCAATTCTATAATCATAAATGTAAACGCTATCAATTAAGGGGATGGGGGAAGATGGTGAGTGCTTTGGAGAAGAGGGTATACGAAGATGTGACACAAACGGCACCAAACATGATCGAACTAAAAGGGGTAACGAAGGAATTTATCAAGCCATCAGGCGAGGTCCATACCGTATTAAGGGATATTAATTTGAATATTCCAAAGGGGGAATTTGTATCAATTGTTGGACCGACAGGGTGCGGGAAATCAACAACACTAAGCTTAATTGCTGGTTTTGAGCCGCCCTCGGAGGGTGAGGTATACATTTCAGGACAAAAATTAGAAGGGACAAACCAGAGAGCTGCATGTGTTTTTCAAACCGAAAATGCATTTCCATGGAAAACCGTTATTGATAATGTTTCGCTTGGCCTGAGGTTACGAGGGGTAAGTAAGTCAGAGGCCTATAATGAAGCGAGAAAATGGATCACTCGAGTTGGTCTTAAAGGGTTTGAGGGCTTTTATCCTTCCCAGCTTTCGGGTGGTATGAGAAAACGTGTAGCATTGGCTCAATGCCTGATTGTTCAGCCGGAAATTCTTCTCATGGATGAGTCATTTTCAGCGCTTGATGTGCACACAAGACATTTAATGGAGGATGAACTGTTAAGAATCTGGGAGGAGACATCTGCGTCCGTCTTTTTTATCACCCATGATTTAGAGGAAGCCATTGCCCTAAGTGACCGAGTTATTGTTCTTACAGCAGGACCTGCGGCAACAATCAAAGGTGATTATAAAATTGACTTGCCAAGACCTCGTAATGTAGCAGAAATTAGCTTTGATCCTGCTTTTATGAGAATTCATAAACAAATTTGGGAAGATCTGAAGGACGAGGTGATGATCAGCTATGAAAACGCAAGCAAACTCACTAGCTAATCCTGTTAGTGTAGAAGTGGTTTCGCGGAAGGCTGAGTTAAAGAAAGCTGCAATTAGGCTTCGAGCTCGAAATTTGAGTCTGCAATTGTTAGTATTTGTCGTTTTGATGGGCTCATGGCAATATTTAGCAGGTCAAAAAATCATTGATCCGTTCTTCTTCTCTAGTCCTTTAGATATCGTTAAACACATTTGGACATGGGCTGTAAACGGAACAACAGCTGGTCCACTGTGGCTTCAATTTTTAGTGACCTTTGAAGAAACAATTCTATCCTTTATCCTTGGTGGGATTTTTGGAATTATCTTTGGATATGCCCTTGGTGTGAATGAATTGTTATCCGTAGTTTTAGGACCGTATATTAAAATG
>JAUZQA010000294.1 GCA_030705665.1 Bacillota bacterium | reverse complement strand
TATAAGAATTCTATTAAAAAAGAAACTATTACTAGTCATCATTTGGGGATGTATTTTAGGGCTTAATACTTGGACGGATAACTTGGGAGATTTACTGCGGTTACGATCAATCGGGTTCCGATGGATTTCTTCACCGGATTATATGTCCTTTTTTAACTTTTTCGATATTACCAGAATCCATCACAATTTTGTGATAGTGAAAACAGGGCATTTTATTGGTTTTGCTATATTTGACTTACTTCTTTTTAATTGGAAAAAAGACCATAAAGTCGCCATCGCCATTGCAGTCGTTTTTGCCCTTACTACCGAGATACTGCAGCTGTTTATGGGAAGAGACGGGCGACTCTATGATTTGATGATAGATTCTCTGGGTGTCATTACTGTTTACTATATACTAAAATCCAAGTTTTTTAATAAACTAATTTAACCTAGCTAAATATCCTATGCATGCGAAACAATCACACTGCAATTGCCCTCAATCTCAAAGGCGCCAAATCCTACAGGAGTAATAAGATGGCTACCTTTTGCAAGCGGATATCGCTCACCATTATAGAGCATTTCACCTTCCCCATCGATGACGCTAAGCAGCAAATAACGGTCAGCAAAACAAAAGTCTGCTTTCCCACTGATTTCCCACTTGCAAACTGTGAAAAACTCAGAATCTACAAAGGTGGTCACGGATACACTTTCTCTCTTCTCCACCATCGGAATAACAGCGAAATCATGATGGGGAATGGCCGTGACTTGAATGGCTTTTTCTAAATGGAGCTCCCTTAGTTTCCCCTCTTCATCCCTACGATCGTAGTCATAAACACGGTATGTTGTATCCGAGCTTTGTTGTGTTTCTAAAACAAGCGTCCCTTCGCATAAAGCGTGAAGTGTCCCGCTTGGAACATAGAAAAAGTCGCCAGGCTTGATTTTAACGCGGCGCAGCAGCTCATTCCATTTTCCATTCTTGATTTGCTCGATAAATTCCTCTTTTGTGAGGGCATTATGACCAAAGATCATGTCTGCGCCCTCTTTACAGTCAATAATATACCAGCATTCTGTTTTTCCTAATTCACCATTTTCATGTACCATTGCATAGGCATCATCAGGGTGGACCTGGACCGATAAATCCATGTTGGC
Organism: Bacillota bacterium; assembly: GCA_030705665.1. Next base: position 4,453 of record JAUZQA010000294.1, on the reverse strand, counting down.
ATCCAAGATCTTCGTTAACAACGGAAACACCTTTTCCTTCGGATTTCCGAACAACTCCGGATGTTCACTCCACAATTTGTCCAAGGTCATTCCAGCAAATGGACCGTTTTTAATCATGGACGGTCCATTCGGATGAGCAGAAATTGCCCAGCATTCTCCTGTTTGTTCGGATGGAAGTTCATAGCCAAACTCTTTTTTTAGAGTGGTCCCTCCCCAAATTCTCTCTTTTAAAATTGGCTCTAACAATAATGGTTGCATGGTGGACACCTCTGGCTATTTCTTTATTGATATTCTTTAAGAGTACGATTTGCAAGGATTAGTGCTCCCGTAATTCCGGCAGCATCTCCCAAACCAGGGCCAACAATGTACTCAGACAGCTCTGGTAAAGAGACATATTCGTTCATCAATTCATTCAAATATTTATAAATAGAAGAAAAGACCTTTTGTTGGTGTGGAACCCCACCTCCGAGGATAATTTTTTTAGGAGAAAGGATTAAGATATATTGCATAAGAGCTTGAGCGATATAAAATCCTTCCATATCCCAAACTTCTTCTCGGTTGACCAGGTTCTCGCCCTTTTCGCCCCAGCGGTCTTCAATCGCGGGACCCGAAGCAAGCCCTTCTAAACAATCATGGTGATAGGGGCACTTTCCCTTGTATGAATCATTTGGGTGCCTCCTTACAAGAATATGTCCCATTTCAGGATGAGATAGTCCCTGTAAAAGTTGGCCTTGAATCATGGCGCCTGCCCCAATTCCTGTTCCTACTGTGATGTATAAGCAGCTATCCAAACCTTTTGCAGCGCCAAGGGCAGACTCTCCAAGGGCAGCAACATTTACATCAGTATGAAAACCAATTGGAATCGAAAAAGCTTCCTTCAACGATTGAACAAAAGGAAAATCCCTCCACCCAGGTTTTGGTGTTGATGTAATATTTCCGTAAGTTGGACTTTCCGGATTGATATCAATTGGTCCAAAAGAACCAATTCCCATTGCTTTGATATCATATTGTTTAAAAAATGCGATCACCTTTTGAATCGTTTCCTCAGGCAAGGTTGTCGGAATCCTAATTTGATTGATGATCGTACCATTCTCATCACCAACTGCACAAACAAACTTCGTCCCGCCTGCTTCAATACCACCTAACATCCTTTCCTACCTCCAATTCATAATCAAATCGTCTTTGGTTTTTTCCAAATAAAATACAAAGAAGGAATCATGACAATGTAAACGAGCGGAAAAAAACTAAAAGAAACAGGCAACAGCTTTTCAATATCAAAGTATTGCCCCATCGCCAAAAACATCGCCACCCCAATGATTCGCCCGATTCCAAGCGGAATCTCCCTAATGATAATATAATCCAAGCGCTTATCTTTATATTGCGGATCCTTTTCGATCGATGCATAAATCATAGCATTCATAGAAGTAGAAATCATATTCATCGAAACTGGCTGGATAATCGCAAAAAGCACCAATGTTACAATCACTGGGAAAGCTGAGATTAATATGGAACCTAATAGAATGCCAACTGCTCCTATCGTAAATATACGGATTCGATAATCTGGTATTGAATATTTTGCCAATGCGTAGAATGCCAGCATGGAGACAATTTGTGCTGCTGTATTAAAGACTCCCAAACTGAATTCCCCGCCTGCCACTTTAAATGTCATCATCGTAATCAAAAAGGTCGTATACACCCCTGACACGATTCCATCAGCGAACATGACCTTATACATTTTTCTCCATTCAGCAGACGGATGTTTGACAACTTCCCAAAAAAAGCTATTAGATGCAACGGGCTTGACTTTTACCCTTAAAGAAACAAAAAAAGCTAAGATAAAAAATACACAAGTAGCACCAAAAACAACATAATAGCCTGTCATACCGTTCAATTGAGAAATGATGATGCCTGATAAAAGCGGCGCCACCATTCCCCCAACCGTAAACAGAATACCTTGAACATATAAAAACTGATCCCGCTTCTCATTCGTTGTTAAATCTAATACAGCCATATGCATTCCGACATAATAGAGACTCATGGCTAATCCATTGACAACCCCTAACAGAAAAATATGCTCACTTAAGGTTTGATGAAAAATAAGCATAATCAGATAGGTGATCAGGTAAAAGACAAATCCTAAGCGCATCGTGATCAATGGGTTGGTTTTCCTGGCAAGCCATGCACAAAGTCCGAAAAAAAGAATTATAGCCAACGACCAATACATACTAAAGTAAGCCAGCAAGGAATAGGTTTTGTCTAATTTCCACAAAAAAACACTTTGAAACACACCAGATAAATTCCCCCCAAATGAAAAGAGGGCATTCATGATTAAATAAAACTTTAATTCTAAAGAAAATGACTTAAAAATAGAGTACATAAGGTTTCTCCATGACCCCTTTACCGTTTTAGTGATTCAGAATCCCCTTTGAAACCCCAAGACTCGAATAGTCAGACATTGCCTCTGGAAGCTCACTTAGTAAAAAACGATGTGAGATCAATGATTGAACATCTACCACATGGTTTGCAATCAAAGAAATAGCCTCTTCATGCGTATATGGGTTTATAAACGATCCTTTTATGGAAAGTTCCTTTGAAAAGATTTCAAATGGCGAGATGGAAATGACAGTTTCCGGTGAAGCGACTCCGAAAAGAAGTACTTGCCCCCCTTTTGTAGCTGACTTCACAGCCAATTCCATAGTTTCCTTCCGTCCGACACATTCAATAACGATATCCGCTTCCAATTTGGCACTGTTTTGTGGATGCACCACTTGGTCTGCACCAAGCCGATATAGAAGCTCCTTTTTATGTTCAGCCGGTTCACTAACTGTAATCGACCTGACATTCTGATGTTTAACCAATTGTAAAAACAACTGTCCTATAAAGCCGCCACCTATGATGAGTACATGACTTAATGCCGTTAACTGAAGTTTCTTAAACCCATGCAGCACACAGCCCAATGGTTCAACAAGCGCCGCCTCTTCAAAACTCATTTCATCGGGGATCTTATAGCAATTTGCTGCCGGTGCTGAACAATACTCACCCATACCACCGTCTCTTGTTACACCAACTGCTTGAAGGTTAGTACATAAATGGGCTTGATTATTTCTGCAGTACTTGCATGTTCCGCAATAAATATTTGGATCGATCGTGGCCCGATCTCCCGTTTGCAAACTAGCAACCTCTGAACCTATTTCAACGACCTCACCCGCTAATTCATGACCAAGAACGATAGGAGGAAGAACTTCCGCAGAACCGGGATGTCCATGGTAAATATGCTGATCCGTCCCGCAAATCCCACAGCTTTTTACTTTGACAACCACATCAAATGGTCCAGGTACTGGTTTTTTCCAATCCAACACATCCATTTGTTTTTTTCCTTGCAACACCGCTGCTCTCATTCAAATCATCCCTTCACTATTTATCGCCTTGATTCTTAACGTTTCCCAAGGAATCTCTTTTCCTTGTGCCTGCTCAACCTTAATCACTTTAGTCTCATTCGCCAATAGATCAAAGAAATTGTCTTCGAAGATCAACTGCTCCATATCAATTTCAATCGTGACCATTCGTGCCAGAACATTTGTCGAGATGGCAATTTCATTCTCCCGCACATCAACCGTTAACTTCGCCTTTTCCAATCTCAGGTTCTTTTGGTCCCGAAAATAATAAATATTTTCAAAGGTTTTTGAACGGAGAACCATGACTGCTTCTTCAGGAGCCAATCCGGCGAGTGCTTCCTCTTCCAATACAAACCCGATTTGTCTTGAAGCATTCGCCTCAACCGTTACGGACCACTCTTTTGAAAAAACTTTCCGCCCATAAAAATCGTAAACGGCTAATTCAAGATCATCCTGATAACCTTCTAAGCGGTCATTCACAACCCAGACATTAAGAGCTTCTCCCGGCTCATGATCAATCGATAGCAGAATCGGACTGTAAAATTTCCGAGCATAATGATAGGAAGCCTTTGGCAGCAGATAGTAGTCAATCACAGACCAGCTGGTTCCAGGCCAGCAATCATTTAGCTGCCAAAATAATGCCCCGCTAGTATGTGGTTTATTGCGGCGGTAATGTTCAATTCCATATTTCAACCCTTCTGCCTGCGTGAGCATCGAAAACGAAATATATTCTTCCAAATTGGTTGGAATCCCTGTGTACCCTTCCATTAACAAGACGCCCTTGGGATGATGAATATCCTTGTTACGATACGCCATCTCTTCGCTTCCCCAGAAAAATTGATCCTTCGGGATATTCCGCTCCAATGTATAACGGTTTGAGGAAGCATGCATGCCGAACTCACTCGCAAAAAGCGTTGTATCCTTTTTGAAATTTTTAAACGAAAGTCCTTCGACACTGTAATTAACCTGCTGCGGTTCACCAAACGTTCGCGGTTCAATATTTCCGTGCCACACTTGCCAGTTATGGCTATCCCCCTGCTCCCTGGAGTTATGGTCAT
>JAUZQA010000293.1 GCA_030705665.1 Bacillota bacterium | reverse complement strand
GCAACAACACATTACCAAGATTACAAACTAATTGCTGAAGTTTCCAAAAACCTAGGTACAGCTATGAAGGGTATTGAAATTTCATCACTCGCACCTGCAGATCGCATGCAAGACCGCGGCTGGTAAGGGAGTCTTTTTAAAATGGTGAAAATCGGTGTACTTGCATTGCAAGGGGCAGTTCGTGAACACATCAAGGCTGTCGAAAGTTGTGGTGCAGAAGCAGTTGAAATAAAGCATAAAGAAGAACTAAAAGATGTCGATGGTTTAATTCTCCCTGGCGGTGAGAGTACAACAATGCGCCGTCTGATTGATAAGTATGATTTTATGGATGCCCTTAAAGAGTTCGCCAGTGAAGGGAAGCCAATGTTCGGTACATGTGCTGGTTTAATTTTGCTGGCTAAAAACCTTGTTGGGTATGAGACTCCGCATATCGGGGTAATGGATGTTACGGTAGAACGTAATTCTTTTGGCCGCCAGCGTGAAAGCTTTGAAGCTGATCTGGATATTAGAGATGTGGCTGAATGTTATCCTGCTGTATTTATTCGGGCACCACATATTGTCGATGTAGGTGACAATGTCGAAATACTTTGTAAGCATGATGATCGGATCGTTGTTGCAAGAGAAGGACAATTCTTAGGTTGTTCCTTCCATCCGGAGTTAACAGAAGATTATCGCTTTACTTCTTATTTTGTCGAAATGGTAAAAGAGGCAAAAGCAAAAAAATCGGAATAATTTGGTTGCGCAACGCTGATAATTATAGTAGATTATAATAAAATATTGGCAAAAGCATTGAGAGGAACTAGTAGCAAGTTTTTCATTCTGTAGAGAGCCGGTGGTTGGTGCGAATCGGTGGTTGAAGCTTGTGAATCCATCCTTAAGTAAAGTGCGGAACGCTCTGTTATGAGTAAGTAAGTACTTTCGGATTAATTCCGTTAAAAATTTCAAGGTGGACAGAATTCTGTCAACCAGGGTGGTAACGCGGGTAACTCTCGTCCCTGTTTTAGGGGACGGGAGTTTTTTATTTTTTGAAGGGAGTGTATAAAATGCTAGATGTAAAACTATTACGGGCAAATTTTGCTGAAGTAAAGGAAAAGCTGAAGCATCGTGGTGAAGATTTAACTGACTTTGGAAAGTTTGAGGAATTGGACGTAAAAAGAAGGGAATTAATCGTTGAATCAGAAGCACTAAAAAGCAAGCGGAATGAAGTATCCCAGCAGGTTGCTTTTTTAAAACGCGAAAAGAAGGATGCCGATCATCTCATTACCGAAATGAGAGAAGTTGGCGACAAAATTAAAGGGTTGGATGATGAACTACGTGAAGTAGAAGAAACACTTGAACAATTGCTATTAAGTATTCCAAATATCCCACATGAGAGTGTTCCAGTTGGAGATACGGAAGATGAAAATATCGAGATTCGCAAATGGGGAGCTGTTCCTGAGTTTGGCTTTGAACCTAAGCCGCATTGGGAAGTAGCTGAGAAACTTGGTATTCTTGACTTCGAACGTGCTGGGAAGGTCACTGGCAGCCGCTTTGTTTTTTACAAAGGTCTTGGGGCTCGCTTAGAACGTGCGCTTATTAGCTTTATGCTTGACCTCCATGTGGATGAACATGGCTATAAGGAAATCCTGCCGCCATATATGGTCAACCGTGCCAGCATGGTTGGAACTGGACAGCTGCCAAAATTTGAAGAGGATGCCTTTAAGGTCAACGATGTGGATTACTTCCTTATTCCAACTGCCGAGGTACCAGTAACAAACATGCACCGCGATGAAATTTTAAATGGCGATGAGCTGCCAATTAAATATGCTGCCTATAGTGCATGCTTCCGTTCAGAAGCAGGTTCTGCGGGCCGTGATACAAGAGGTTTAATTCGCCAGCATCAATTTAATAAAGTAGAATTAGTCAAATTCGTAAAACCTGAAGATTCCTATGAGGAGCTTGAAAAACTGACAAACAATGCAGAAAAGGTATTACAATTGCTTGGACTTCCCTATCATGTGCTTAGCATGTGTACGGGTGATCTTGGTTTTACGGCTGCAAAAAAATATGATATTGAAGTTTGGATTCCAAGTGCCAATGTCTATCGTGAGATTTCATCTTGCAGTAACTTCGAAGCATTCCAGGCTCGCCGCGCCAATATTCGCTTCCGCCGTGATCCTAAAGCAAAACCGGAATTTGTTCATACTATAAATGGTTCAGGTCTTGCAATTGGCAGAACAGTAGCCGCGATTTTGGAGAACTTCCAGCAGGAAGATGGCAGTGTTATGATTCCAGAAGTATTACGCCCATATATGGGAAATCGCACGTCTATTCAGCCAGAATAGTGGATTGGGTTCCCTTCTCAACGGAGGGAACCTTCCTTTGTAAATTTATCCACTCTAAAAATTATGGCATTTCGTTGACATTTCATTTTGTATATGTTAAATTATTTTTTGTCGAATATGGAGGAATACCCAAGTCCGGCTGAAGGGATCGGTCTTGAAAACCGACAGGCGGGTTAAACCGCGCGGGGGTTCGAATCCCTCTTCCTCCGCCATTCAACTAAGAGATTAACCTATGCGCATAAAAACTGGAGATGAAACCCGCTGTCGTCATGGCAGCGGGTTTTTTTTGCCGAAAAAAAAGATCGGCAATTTAGCCGATCCTGGTTTCAACTTTAAGGAGCTTTATTAATTTTTCCTCTACTTGATCACAAATCTTGATGGCATCCGCCGTTTTTTTAACAACATCGGTAGTATCCATATCAACAATCAGCACATCACTTGCATCATATTTGTTCATAACCCAGTCGTCGTACCCTTTCCAAACCTCGAAATAGTATTCCTTAAGCTCAGGATTAATTTCGAAGCTGCGGCCGCGGGACATAATCCGATCAAGTACAGTATCAAAAGAGCCCTTTAAGTAAACCATTAAATCAGGGGCCTTTTTGGGAAGTTCATTTAATTCTTCCATCATATTCTCAACAAGATCTTCGTAAATTTTAAATTCCAACTCAGATATTCTGCCCAAGCTTTTGTTCACATAGGCAAAATACCAATCTTCATAAATAGAACGGTCCTGAATGGTGAATACTGGATCGTGCCAGCTTATGCAGTCTTTTACTGTCTTAAATCGTTTGTTTAGAAAAAAGAGTTGAAGGAGAAAGGGAATTCTTCGCGCTTCAAGTTCTTCATTTGTTAATTGATAATAAAGGGGCAGAATCGGATTATCATCCACTTCTTCGTAAAAAACCTTACTATCAATTCCCCGATTTTGAAAATGTGCATGTAATGTATCCGCCACACTCGTTTTACCAAGGCCTATCATTCCACCAATAACTATGCTCACAGTCATTTCTCCTATTCCAAGATAGTGTTTGTCCAGCTGTTAGATTGAAAAGATGTATAAAGTGTTTCTAGAATTTGCTGCAGGTCATTTTTGTTTTTTACGAAGTCCATTTCATCTCCGTTAAAGCGAAGGACAGGTATTTCTGGATGATTTATTTCAAATCTGTTGATCGCTTCTTCATAATCAAGTGATAACTGCTCTAGGTATAAGGGACTGATGTTTTTTTCGATATCCCGTCCTCTTAATCTAATACGTGATAATAATGTATCCAGACTCGCATTGAGATAGATGATCACATTGGGTTTTGGCATATCCTTTGTTAATACCTGATATATTTGATAATACTTTTGGTATTCTTCCCGCTCTAAGGTTCTTTGGGCAAATATTAAGTTTTTAAAAATATGATAATCTGCAACGACAGCCTTTTTCTTGCTTAAGTAATGTGTATTAATATCCCCCAATTGCTTGTAGCGATTGCAAAGGAAAAACATCTCAGTTTGGAAGCTCCATTCTTCGATATTTTCATAAAATTTTCCCAAGAAAGGATTTTCATCGACGATTTCTTTTAATAAAGCAAAATGAAAATGTTTCGAAATGGCTCTGGCGAGTGACGTTTTTCCCACACCAATTGGCCCTTCAACCGTTATAAAGGGTGTATCCCCCATTTAAGTATCCTCCTTCACAGCTGCCCTCACTTTATTTCATACCAATGGAGATTTTCTATTAAATTAGGATTGATCTCTGTGTACTTTGGCGAATTTCTAAAAGCTTTTTAAGGTCACAAAGAACATTTTAACATAAACAATCAATGGAGTGGCTATCCAATATTAGCAAGAAAGTGAATGATGAAAAAAGAAGAAAACTGCCTAATTGTGGCAGTTTTCTGTACTATCAGACCTTTTTTTCGACATTGAAATTATCGGTAATCAAGAGCCAGTTCTGCGGGAAAGGCAATCCCAGTTTCCAATAACTCATACCACGTAAATTCATTTCTTTAATTAAATTGAATTTGGCCTGGATCGAACGGGCATCCTCAAACCAAACCTCATGCTGTTTGCCATCAGCAGCTCTGTAGCGGAAGTGGGGCGCCTGTGCCTTCGTGTCGTATTCAATCGGTACATTGTGCTGGGCTGCAAGCTGGATAGCCTGTTGAGGGCTAATGGCTTTAGCGGTTGTTCCTGGTTTAAACGGAAGGGTCCAGTCATAGCCATACAGGTTTTGACCCATGAGAATTTTCCGTGATGGGATAGCGGTTACCGCATAGTCCAAAACCCGTCTAACCTGATCTATAGGTGAAACAGCCATGGCGGGACCACCGCTATAGCCCCATTCATAAGTCATGATCACAACAAAATCAGAAATTTGTCCGTGCGCCTTATAATCATGTCCCTCATACCATTTTCCTTTTTGGTTTGCACTCGTCTTTGGAGCAAGGGCTGTTGACATAAACCAGCCTTCGCGTGATAAACGATCTTTTGCTTTTCGCAAAAAGCGGTTATAGGCTTCGCGGTCGACAGGGCGTAGATATTCAAAATCAAAATGGATATCTTTGAATCCATATTGTTTGGCTGTGGAAACAATATTATTGAGAAATCTATCCTGAACGGCAATATCATTGAGTAAAATTCTTCCCAATTCATCACTGAATTGGCCTTGTTCCTGATTATTAAGGACCATCATCAGCACATTGTGATGTTCCCTGGCAATCGCCGGAAAATTGTTAAGTGGCGGCGGTGTAAGTGAACCGTCACGGCCGACATGGAAACTAAATGGGGCTAAATAAGTTAAATAAGGGCCTGCTTCTCTTGCGCTTCTTTCCAATGCAGGGGAAACAGTATTGCCCTGTGGTTCAACATAGCCGTTAAATTCTGCTGATCTTTTTGTACCTTGTGGAATATAAAGACGCAATCCTGGGGTGAGCGGCTGGTTTAATGAAATGCGATTTACGGTGGCAAGCTGCTGGGGTGAAACTCCAAATCTTTTAGCGATGGTATTGATATTATCCCCTTGTTTTACAGTATAAAATTGACCAATAATCGGGATCACAATGGCTTGCCCAATAACAAGATTATTGGGGTTTGGTAAATCATTGGCCTCTACGATATCATTAACGGTAGAATGGTACTGCCTGGCAATCGTGGTAATCGAATCATTTCTTTGAACAACATGAATTTGCATTTCTATTCCTCCTTATGCAAATACGTTACAATCATTCTATGTGGGCAATAATGAATAAATGATAAATGTTTATTTTTTATAGAATGGCTGTGTTAGAGTTGGCTGTTGATTTCCGCCCTT
>JAUZQA010000292.1 GCA_030705665.1 Bacillota bacterium | reverse complement strand
AAGGTCATTTTTTTGCGGTAAGATTGACATGTTCTCCCTCCCTGTATTTCAACAAGCTTTTTTCTATGTTTATCTTCCTCACAAATTATTCTAAGACTTCTTTTTCATTTTATCTGTGACAAAAGTCAAACATCTTAAAAAAATTTCTATAACACTTTAAAAATTTTTAAAAAAACATTGTATTACCAACATGTAATGCGTTTTCAAAGTTATATAACAGATAAACATTTGTATTATAACAACGAGAAAAATAACATTATTTGGGGATTTTTGTATTATTTTGTAGATCCGTTAAAGGTTTCTATTATCCTTTTCTGGAATTTGGCATACCACCTAAGAGATGAAAAAATCCTGCCGAGAAACCCCGGCAGGATTTTTTTATAAATCATTGATAAGTATATAGGATGCTTTAATTGGTCCATGAACACCGACTACCAGATTTAGCTCGATATCAGCTGAATTACTTGGTCCTGTAATAAAGTTAATACAAGATGGAACCTTACCGCCCTTTTGTTCAATTTCCCTCATTTTCTTTGCCGCTTGTGTCATTCGAGGAACAATCGTGCTCTTTGGAATCAAAGCAATATAGGTAGCTGGTAAAAAGTTAATGGATCTACCTCTATTTTCATTGCTATAAAGAACGACAGTCCCTGACTCAGCAAGTGTTATTTCACTTATCGTAATACCTACATTGGCCTTTTCGGCAATTTTGACATTTTCTTCGCCTTTTTTGTAGTCCCACTCATAGACATCCATTTTCTTGCTTGGCCACTCTTTATTAAATAAGTCACCAAGTCCCCACTCTTCATAGCGCTTATCTTTCCATGTCAGAATTGGACCGCCGCCATACTCTGTTACTACTTGATTCAAAATTTCAGGTAAATCATTTTTGTCTGTCTTATAGAATTTTGTATGAATCACATCACACATATCCTCGAGAATATCGACTAATTCGTCCTGTGTTGTATCTTTAAATACCTCGTATTGTGGTTGAAATTTCCACTTTGGAGGTTCAACGGTAGTAAGGCGTGGCCGGCCTAACCTTTTTGCAATTGTATTTAAAAACTGATCACGATTTTGAATAGTTCCCTCCACTATTTGTCCCCTCCTTTTTCACGGTTTTTAAACCAATCTCTAAATCTTTCTTTGGTTGGTGCCGGGAACTCACGAATTTCTGTCCAAGCTTTCATTGGTCCAGGTCCCTTAGAGATTTTTTCCCCTGCCGTGAATGGGCTCATTGCCGCTGGTGCCATTTTTGATGCTATCTTATATAATGCTGGCGAGGCTGCACCTAATCCAAATGCTTTCATTAACAATTTTTCTGAAATTGGAGCTTTGCCTTCCTTTTCAACGATAACTTGGCGATGTTTAAGAAGGAGCTCATGTAACGGGATTTTTACCGGACATACCTCCGTACATGCTCCACAAAGAGATGACATGTATGGGAGTTCCTTAAAATCATCATATCCGCCAAGAAGCGGAGTAAGAACGGCTCCGATTGGTCCCGGGTAAATGGAATTGTATGAATGGCCGCCGACGTGACGATACACCGGGCAAACATTAATACATGCTCCGCAGCGAATACATTGGAGGATGGATTGGAAATCGCCTCCTAAAATATCGGACCTTCCATTATCGACAATGACAAGATGGAACTCCTCAGGTCCGTCCACATCAAGTTCTTCTCTTGGTCCAGTTAGAACGGTGATATAGCTTGTTAATTTTTGACCAACCGCACTTCTTGTTAACATACTTACAAGGACTTCCATTTCTTCAAAAGAAGGAACAATCCTCTCCATTCCCATAACCGTAATTTGGGTTTTCGGCAGTGCTGTAACAAGGTCTGCATTTCCTTCGTTGGTAACAAGACTAAAGGATCCAGTTTCAGCAACAGCAAAGTTACAGCCGGTAATACCTACATCAGCAGTTAAGTATTCTTGACGCAACACTTCACGTGCACATGCTGCTAATTCTTCTGGTTTTGAAGTTCCCTTATAACCTAATTTTTTCTCAAACACATCGCGAATTTGTTCCTTGTTTTTATGTAATGCAGGTACGACAATGTGGGATGGCGGGTCATGGTCATCAATTTGCAGAATATACTCGCCTAGATCTGTTTCGACAACATCACAGCCTTCTTGCTCTAGAGCCTTATTTAGGCTGATTTCCTCTGTGACCATGGACTTTGATTTTACAATTTTTTTGGCATTTTTCTTTTTAACTACGCCTGCGATATAGTCTCTGGCATCTTCGGCCGTTTTTGCAAAAAAGACATGACCGCCACGTTTTGCAACATTCTCACTTAATTGTTCTAGATAATAATCCAGGTTCTCGAGAACATGCTGGCGAATTTCTTCCCCATGTTTCCGCCACTCTTCCCAATTTCCCAGTGCATCTACTTGTCTTCTTCTTTTTACTCCCATTCCATCTTGTGCACCCGCAACAGCACCACGCATAAAATCATTATTAAGTTCGTGATCGAGACGCTCTTTCAGGTTTTCGGAGCTGATTTTTATTGCCATATCTTGTCCCTCCGTTCAGTGATGATATCCTTTAGTTTTTAATCAGCGGCTATTTAATACCTCTGCTATATGTAATACTTTAATTTTCTTGCCGAGTCTTTCCATACGGCCACCGATATTCATTAAACAGCCTGCATCTGCACCGATTAAGTATTCCGCCTCTGTTTCTTCAACATGTTGAACCTTTTCATCAACCATTTGCTCTGAAATTTGTCCCATTTTAACGGAGAATGTTCCGCCAAAGCCGCAGCATTGCTCTTTTCCAGGAAGCTCCGTAAACTCAAGACCTTTTACGTTTTTGAGCAATCTCATCGGTGCTTCAACCACTCCAAGTAATCTTGTCATGTGGCATGATGTATGATAGGTTACTTTTGCATTAAACTTCGCGCCAACATCATCTACTTTAAGAACTTCAACAATGAATTGCGTTAATTCATATACTTTTTCAGCTAATTTCTTTGCTTTTGGTTCCCAAACCGGATCTCCGGCAAATATGTGTGGGTATTCTGTAAGCATATATGCACATGAACCTGAAGGGCATACAACATATTCAGCGTGCATAAAAGTATCGATTGTCCGTTTCATTGCTTCTTTTGTATCTTGTACATAACCGCTATTATATGACGGCTGACCGCAGCAGATTTGATTTTCCGGAAAATCAATTTCACAGCCAAGGCGTTCCAACAATTCTACCGTTGCCTTACCTACGTTACTTTGAAACATGTCAACTAAACATGTTGCAAAAAGAGTTACCTTCATATTCTTCCACTCCTTCAATTACTACAATTCATCGGTTAGTCATTCGATAAGACGGTTAACAGGTCATCAGATGACTTGTCCAAAAAAATAATATATTTATATTGTTTATATTGTACATGATTAATAATACTATAAATAATTAATTTAGAAAGGGGTTTCAAAAAATTTTTTTAAAATTTCAAATCATGCGGTTCCGTGAAAATATTCTGAAACCGCACTCTAAAAGTTATTTTGCATATTGTGTCTCTTCATGATATTTTCGGATGACTGCCTCCACATTTTCCAAATGGAGATTCATAAAATGTCTTGCTTCCTCTTCATCCTGATTTTGGATTGCTTTAAAGATGGAATAATGTTCATACGCTAATTTTTCCATTGTTGTTTGCTTTGAATATAACCAAACCTTGCGGGTTTCTTTCATTGTTTCCCCCATTAAGCCGGACACATGGTTCATCAGGCTTAACAGCAGTGGATTCTGAGAAGCTTCTGAAATGGCAAGATGAAATTGCAGATCAGCTACTTCACCAAGTTCTTCGTCCCCGCTGGAAGCTTCCATTTCTTCAAGGGCCTTCTCCATTGCCGCCAGATGAACTTTTGATCTTCTTTTTGCAGCTGCCGCAGCAGTTCCAAGTTCGAGAATTTTCCGAACCTCTAAAAGATTAGCTATATCTTTCTTATTCATTAAAATCGCAGTTGATAACGGCAGATTGATCTGATCAGTTTCAAATTCATTGATAAATGTGCCTTCCCCCTGGCGCATTTCTACAAGTCCTATTGCTCGGAGTGAGGTAAGCGCTTCCCTTATTGCGGATCTGCCAACCTGAAAATTTTCAGCCAATTGCTGGACTGAATCAAGCCTTTCTCCCGGTTTTAGCTGCCCGCTGCGAATCATTTCTTGAATGGCTTCTGTAACCTCTTCATAGATTTTCTTGGGCTTTATTTTTTTATAATCCATTTTTGCACCTACTAACACTAAATTAAGAATCACTACTCCCATTATACATTTATTTTTTTGATCTTCGTAAAATAAAATTTGGAAATTCGTATAATATTTTCAAAAAAAAATTAATAATATAACCACAATTTTAATAATTAAAATTCAATGAATTAAAAAAAATGTTGTATTTTTCTTTTTAGCTACCTATAATTCAATTTATCACCGAATCATCTAGTCATCAGATGACTCTATCATCTAATGAAAGCGATTACCGTTTGGTGATAAATAAACATACACTTGGAAAAAAGAAAAGAAAAACATTTTAAAGGGGGAATCAGCATTGTTCGCACAAAACTTTACAGCTGTAGGTGGCAGCCTTGGTCTCACTGCACTAGTTGCACTCATTCCAATTCTTTACTTCTTCTGGGCCTTGGCAATAAAGAGGATGAAAGGTCACATCGCCGGCTTAACAACACTTCTTGTTGCTTTAGTTGTTGCGGTTGTTGCCTATAAAATGCCAGCAGGAATGGCAGTAATGTCTGCAACACAAGGAGCCATTTATGGTGTTTTACCGATTGGCTGGATTATTATCACATCAGTGTTTTTATATAAACTCACTGTAAAAACAGGTCAATTTGATATTATTCGTTATTCTGTATTATCTATCACTGAAGACCGTCGCTTGCAAGTACTTTTGGTAGCGTTCTCATTCGGTGCATTCCTTGAAGGTGCTGCTGGATTTGGAGCACCGGTGGCAATTGCCGCTGCACTTTTAGTTGGATTAGGCTTTAATCCATTAATGGCTGCTGGCCTTGCCCTTGTAGCTAACACCGCACCGGTTGCTTTTGGTGCCATTGGGATCCCAGTTATTGGAATGTCAGGTCCAACTGCTCTTCCTGCAGGTGAGATTGCAAAAGCCATCGCACGTCAACTTCCGGTCTTAGCAGTATTCGTTCCGTTTTACGTAATTTTTATTATGGCAGGTTTCAAAAAAATGATGGAAGTTTTACCAGCGATTTTAGTATCTGGCCTTTCTTTTGCCATAACCCAATATGTCGCTGCTTATTATTTAGGACCTGAGCTTCCAGATATTTTTGCATCTCTTGTTTCATTAGTTGCACTGGCCGTCTTCTTGAAGTTTTGGAAACCAAAAAACATTTTCAAATTCTCGACTGAAGCACAAGCTGCAGCAACTGCGACAGCACGTAAAGCAGATGTACAAGAAGAACACTATACTGGTGCTCAGATCTTTAGAGCTTGGTCTCCATTTATTATCTTAACTGCAATGATTTCTATATGGGGAGTACCAGCAATTAAAACTGCTTTAGTTGGAGCCTATGCTGGCACAAATCCAATATTAAAAGTATTAAATGCTCTTGGACATGCTTTAACTTTTGCTCCTAGCGTT
>JAUZQA010000291.1 GCA_030705665.1 Bacillota bacterium | reverse complement strand
AGTGAGGAAAATGAAAATTTCTACAATTGATTTGTTCATCATTTTTTTAGGTTTTAGCTATGGCGCGTATGCTTTGTTTATTGACAACAACGATCGATTTAGTAATGAAATTGCGGGGGTACTATCCTTTATTGTCTCAATTTGGATTTCAATATCGTGTGCAGGGTCATTAAGGAGAAAAAATTAATCTTAATTGGCTTATCATATACTACACTTATATCAAGAATCTAGCTTACCAGACCGCTAGATTCTTTTATTTTGGGAAGATCATATCCATTCCGCAAATCTCACTTTTTCCTCCAAATAGTATGAATTTACCATTTTTCAAATTCACCGCCTTTCTCTTGGTTGTTTGTCAAAATATATTGTTATAATGGACTCCATAAGTAAGATGTTCGATCCTGCAATCGAAAATCTCTTTAATAGAGACAGCCATTCTATGCAGTATTCCACTATTATTTGACATCGATTGATTATTGAAAAAACATGTAAAAGGAGACTACAAATGATTTGGTTAATTATTTCCATATTACTTGCTGTGTCTGTTGCTTGGTTAGCTTTTATCGTATATAAGGAAAAGGCTCACTATAAGGAAATGAGAAACGATCATTTTCAAGAGCTAGCCGCAATGAAAGAATTGCAAAAAGCCTCTTTGGAAACGGCAGCGGCGAAATTTGATGAAGATGTAATAAGGTTATCCTATTCTTACAAACGTGAAATAGAAAAACTAATGATTGAAAATGAAGATATACGAAAAAATTATCGAAATCAGGGAGAGATCATTACCCACCAAATATTAGAGGATTTTAAATCAAATTTGTTAAGAGAAAGAATCCTTTCACCGGATGAAATGATGATTATGCCTAATATTTTTATCCCTGATTTTGATGGGAATAGCCAGCAAATTGATCACATCGTCCTTTTACCAACTGGTATATATGTCATCGAAACGAAAGATTGGAAAGGCCACATCGTTATGGGGTTAACCAGACAGAGCAGCCATCGGTTTTTATTTTTAGCCGAATTATTGGATAGTGAAAAAGAGGAAACGCTTCTCTTTGATAAGGACGGTTCGGGTGCACTGACGGTGAGGACTTGTGAAAATCCAATAAGTCAGGTGCAACAGAATGCCGTCACCCTAGCAAATTATTTAAAAAGGCAAGAAATTGAAACATGGATCAATACCTTGGTATTTTTCAATGAAAATGACAAGGAGCTGCACGATTGGTCGGATAACAGTGTTGTTAGACGTTTTACCACGAAAGAGCAGCTGCAAAAGTTTTTTATCAATGAACTTACATCGCAAAAAAGAATATATGGCGCGTTTCAGCTTAAAAATATCAAGGATCTGATTGAAAGCGCTCATTACCATTAACAAAGAGAGGATTATGCCGTTCCTCTCTTTACTTGTTTTTCTTGCTCTTTTTCTATGATTCTAGCTGTATATTTTTATGCTGTTTAGAAAAAATAATGTTGTCTATACTATTTTCGGGTGCGCTTTCATAATATGGTAAAAAGAAAGGGGAGACAAAATATGGAAAATTGTGAATTAGAAAAATATGAATACCTAAATACGGTTGGAGTTATTTCAGAAATACTTTATTACGGTTTGTATGTTGAAGATGAAGAATAAGAAAAAGTCATTCTGGACTGATTTACTCAGCCTGGAATGACTTTTTTTACCTTCGATAACAGTAACTAACTGTCCGCTGCCCACCTAATTATTTATTGCACGACTAATTTACCGATCATTTTATCATGACCAACCCCGCACATTAAGGAGCAATAGTATTGGAATTCACCCTTTTTATTGGCTGTAAATGTTGCAGTCTCCCCTCCCTTAAGATTCACACCAAAGTCATCAATGGCAAAGCCATGAGCTCCGTCGGCATTGACAAGATGAATAACTACCTTGTCACCTGCTTGTACGTCGATTTCTTGTTTATCAAATTCAAAACTTTTTGCGGTTACGGTTATTTCAACTGTTTTTCCAGTTGGTTTAATTTCTTGCGTTGTATTTTTGGGATCAGACGTTTTTGGTGCAGGTTGTGCTGTTGCTGGTTTTGTTTTTGGAGCATCAGCCTCTTTATTACTTGAACCACAGGCTGCTAAAGAAACAACAACGAATACAGCTAAGAATAACAGTGAAATTTTTCTATGCATCTCATATTCCCCCTAATTTTTATATCACTATATATATTTCATCATGTTACAAATATATGTTAAAAAAATCTCAGACTCGAAATAAATAGTAATAAACAGGAATGCGCTTTCATAATTAAGAATTAAAGGGGGAATTCTATATGAATAAAAAAATGAAATATAGTTCTGCTATTCTTGCAACTTCTCTCGTTTTAGGTGCATGCTCAGCAAACAATGCTAGCAAAACTTCTAATCAAGCAAAAAGTCAAACCAAACAAACGAAAGTCACCGATGGAAACTGGAATACGTTTGGCTATGATTATGGCCTGTCCCGCAACGTTCCTTTCTCCCAAATTACAAAAAGTAATGTAAAAGATTTAGGGCTAATATGGAGCAAAAAATTTAAGGAACTAGATAAAAATATTCCAAATGGTAATCAAAGTTTTCCTGTAGTGGTTGATGGCGTTGCCTATGTTACAACCGGCAACAATTTTGTTTTTGCATTTGATGCCGTTACAGGAAAGCAAATTTGGGAATGGGCACCGCCTCAAGAAGTGACTGACAAAATCACAAAAACTGGCATGGCGGGTACAAACCGCGGTGTATCGGTTGGCAATGGCAAAGTGTATATGTTAACAGCGGATAATGGACTTGTCTCGATTGATGCCAAAACGGGAAAAACCGTTAAGTTTGTTCATTTAAGTGATTTTTATCCTGATGTTACGGCCGAAAACGGTTATTATGAATCATCCGTACCCGTCTACTATAAAGGGAAATTACTGATCGGCAGCGCTGGTTCGGATAATGGAGTCCGCGGCTTTTTCACCGTCTTTAATGCAGAAGATTTGACACCTGCTTGGGATCAACCATTCTGGACCGTTCCTCCAAAAGGTGAAGGCTGGTTAAAGGATGGCCACTTTGGAGGCGGTGGTACGGTGTGGATGCCTGCAAGTGTGGATTCTGCTACAGGCATGATGTATATCTCTGTAGCTAACCCGGCACCAGACTTTTACGGTGCACAACGCCCAGGCGCAAACCCGCATACCGACTCTGTTGTCGCACTCGATATTAATACAGGGAAAATCATTTGGGAACAACAGCAGCAAGGTCATGACCTCTGGGATTACGACACGGCTGACTCACCTACCATCGTAACTGCAAAAGTGAATGGAAAGGAACAAAAAGTGGTAACAGTTGGTACAAAAGGATCAGAATGGTTTGCCTATGATGCCAAAACAGGCACGCCAATTTATACAAATGTAGCCTTTGGTAAAATTGATCACCCAGAACCAACTCCTTCCGGTGTCATGGTCTATCCAGGGGTACTTGGCGGTCAAAACTATGCACCGGATACATTTGACTCTGCCAGTAATCTTGATTTAATTCCATCAATCGAACAGCCCGGTATTTACAAATCGGCTAATAATGAAGCAGATGTGAAAGCAAATGGCGGATTTTTTGGCGCCCTTACGATGGGTACAACATTTGCGATGCCAACAGACATTAAAGCATTTGGCCGTATAACTGCGGTTGATTTAAATGATGGCAAAATAAAATGGCAAATTCAGACGGATGACCCAATGCGCGGTGGGTTAACAAGTACCAAAACAGGTCTAACCTTCTATGGAGAATTAGGTGGTAAAGTAAAAGCACTTGAAACAGCAACAGGCAAAGAGCTTTGGTCCTTCCAAACCTCAGGCAATACTATTTCTGCGGCACCTACTCTCTTTACTAAAAACGGAAAAGAATACATCATGATCACTTCTGCCGGCAATAATCCACAAATATTTGTATTTGCGGTCGGCGGAGATAAAACACAGGCACAAGCAAAAGGTGCAGGAACAAGCACTAGTCCGGAAGCAAAAAAATAAGGGAAAGAAGTAAAAATAAATGAAGAAAATATATCTTATTACTATTTGTTCCCTCCTTCTTTTTGTCCTAAGTGCTTGCAATAGTCAATCCACACACACAAACGTTTCAATAACTTTTAATAGAAGCGACTTCTCTTTTATGAACTGGCAGACAGATGGTTCACATACTGCCCATGTGACAGGGGAAATTTTATTTGATCAACAGCCAGTCGCTGGGGTAAAAGTTCAAATCAACGATAATCGGATCATTACAACCGATAAAAACGGGAAATTTTATTTTACCGTGAATCGAAATATTTTAGGCACCATGTCCATTCATACCATTAATTCTGATGATGCTAAAATGAATGGTAAAAGTGTAGAGCCGAGCACAAAAAAAGCGTTATTAGCATTAAAAAAAGACATTTCCGTTGAATATCCGATTAAAATCGAAAAAGTGAAAACGAATGCGAAAAGTAATAATTTGGTTGACGTATATGCCCGTGCTTTGTTAAAAAAAGGTGAAAAATATCCTAATTTTACAGTGGATAAATATAAAGTTGGCGGTACTGTAAAAGATACGAATGGCCATCCTGTTCAAGGTGCTGTGGTAAACCTTCGGCGTGATGGTGTAGAAGGCTTCAGCATGTCCACACCAAGTGACCAAAACGGAATTTTCACTATGTATTATATGCCGGATGCAGACACCGATCATTATTTTTATGTCCATTATAATGGTAAAAATTATACCCTTCCGGAATACAAGGTCTATAATTTTCCGGACAGTGTAAGTGTCAATATTGATGTGACTCTTCCAAAGGATGGAACCATTATTACGGATAAGCCGCCCACACTGGTTACAACCACAGCTCCCGGTGCCCTTTATAAAGGAACTTTAATTGGTGTGAATGTAAGTAAGAATGAATCTTACTCCATTTCCATACCCAATAAAGACGGTTCTTTTGTCTTAACCCTATCAAAAGCAGTTTGGGATCAGCATCCTAGCTTTTTCGAAGTCGGTTATTCTAAATTCTTGGAGGAAGGTAAAAAGTCTGGTGATATCGTTGATTCCAGTTTTATTCCACAACCGAAAACAACCGACCCTACTCATATTCAAGCAATTGGGAGTAATAGTAGGAACTGACCATCATTGATTCTTGAATTAAATCTGTTTTCATAAAACGATAAAGCCCCAGGAAATTTCCTGGGGCTTTATCGTTTTATTTTTCTTCAAAATTAGTTGGTAATTTTTTTATTTTGTTGGCCCACAGCCTTTTCTTTCGCCGCTTGAGCCACTTGTTGTCCACGGTTGGTGGTCGATGTAGTTGTTGTTGAGCTCGTCTGGGCAGTCGTTGTCACTGGGACATTACTGGTTGATGACGTTGGAGCAGTCGTTGGTACCGAAGACGCGGTTGACTTCGGGCTTGTTGTTCCCGTTGAAGTGGCATTGGTCTTCGGCGTGGTGGTAATTATTGATGCCGTTGCATTGGAACTTGGTGATGGGGAGCTTATTTTCACAGTATTGTTTTGATTTACTGCAATCGGTTGTTCACTCATATTTCCATTATTTAATTCGCCTTGGTTACTAGATGTATGAAGAAAATCTGCAATTTGTATATCTTTTCCATTCGTAGTTGGAGTAGAATCAGTCACTGTTTTATCTGTTTGGTTTGTGCCATCT
>JAUZQA010000290.1 GCA_030705665.1 Bacillota bacterium | reverse complement strand
TCGTTGTAGGAGCAATCGATAAAAGCGGAGCAATCGAGGCAGAGTCAACGTAGACAGGATGATTAGAAAGCAGTTTCCTATCAATCATCTTAATCAACTCGCCCCTTTTAATTTCTTCTAAATTTTCATTATAAAAAATGATTTCTTCATCTAACAGTAAATGGAGAATCTCCATTTTCGGCGTTCGTTCCTGTAAAAATTCACGAAGGGTTTGTACAAAGATTTGATATTCCTGCTCCATTTTGTATTCATCGATTGAAATCTTGACATAGCTTTCTAAATCAAGCAAATATGGGCGCAAGCGAAATTTAATAAAGGAATCAAACGAGAGTGAGATATCATCTTGAAAAACGTGCTCGACGGCTTCTTTAATTCTATGTTCCTGGTTTGTTTTTTCGAGAAAAATCTCAAGATCCTTTCTTTCCCCTTCAAGGATCGAATAGATGATCTCCATAACATGCCGTTGTTCTTCCGGGTCTTGAAAATAATAATTCTCTGCTAAAATCACCTTAAACCAATCATCCCTTTTAACCTCGGTGACAAATTCGTAAAATGCTTTTCTAATCTGGTTCAAACACTCATGAGTAAGTCTGCCTTCCATAATCTTAAGTATATGGCGGTCTTCATTAAGAAGAATTTTTTCATTTTTAGAGGTAAGTTTTAATACTTTCAGTAAGTGATGATAAAATTTCTCTGCATCATTCTTATTTTGGAAGATAATTTCTGCCAACACAATCCCCCCTTCATTCACATTTCTGTAATTTATGTATATGGGGAACTTGGCTGAAATAGAAGTAACTGCAAATACGAAAAAACCGCCAGCAACTGGCGGTTTTTATTCTCTAACGATCTTTTATGTTGATTACAGGACTATAGCTTCTAATTTCTGCGATTCGAACCAATCAATTTGACTGGTTCGCTTAAGTAACGAATCCGCTCCATGATTCGGCGCGCCTTCATCTTTTCTTCTTCACCGCGCTGACTGTAGGTCAAATGATGTTCCAGCTCATTATGGTCAAAATTTGAAGTAAAAAAAGTAGGCAGATTTTCAAGCATGCGAAATTGGAGGATTGGACCGAGAATTTCATCTCTTGTCCAACTTGAAACCGCTTCTGCCCCAATATCATCGAGCATGAGAATTTGTTCTGTTTTTAAAGCTTCTATCTTTTCGTTTAAAGTGGAATCCCCAATAGAACTTTTGAGTTCACGAAATAGTTCAGGAACATAAACAATCATGGAAGAAATTTGCCTTTTGGCTAGTTCATTTGCAATAGCTCCAAGCAAATAGGATTTCCCTACACCGAAGTTCCCGTAAAAATATAATCCTTTTGGTTTTTTCCCGGCATTCAAATTTTCTAAAAACGAAATAGCCTTATCCAAAGCCGCTTCCCGTCCAGGGTCATCCTCAAATTCATCTAATGTTGCATTCAAAATATCTTTTGGAACATATAAACTTTTAATAAGCCGCTCATTTTTTCTTTTTTCGTCTTCCATAATTTTTCTTTTACAAGGGACATAATGAACATCAATGATATTTTGAGTAAGAACCAATTTGGGCTCATACCCTTTCAAAATATTCACGCAGCCCTCCAAGCTCGGACACTGATCGCAATCTTTGTTTTGATTGGTAAACTCGAAAAGCTTTATGATGCTTTTCTCAATCATTTCCTGATTAATTCTGCCGCTATTCTCTGCTAAAAAAGCTTTAATATCAGGATGCTGCAGAACTTGGTTTTTCATTTTTGAATATCTTTCCTGAAATTTGTCACTTGCAGCTAATCGTTTTAATGTTTGATTAATCTTTTCCATCCTTTCACCTCCTATTCACGAAGCGCTCTAAGTCTATCTTCTAGTTTTCTTTTTTTATTCTCAAACTTTGCATTATTTTCATTTTGATTTAATTCTACTGACTTACTTGGGTCTTCATCAAACCAATCAGGTAAAATTTCAGTTCTGATTGGTTTTTGTTTGGTGTATTTTGTCTTACTTTTTCCTTCAGCTTGGTCAGCTTTGGCGGCATTTTCTTTTTTCGCTAAGTCCATTGCTTCTTTTACGGTCTTTACATTTTTCCTGGCCCACTGCCCAGCTATTCTTTCAACATAGTTTTTCGTTAATTTCATATCTGTTTTAATCAGTACAAAATCAATTAAAACATTTACAACTCCAGGGAGAAGGTTTTGATTAATTAGCAGGCTTTCAACTAATTGCAAATCCGCTACAGCTGGTTCCCCTCCGTTGTATCGATCCTTTAAAAGCTTTAAAGGGCTGGTGGTTTCATAATATCGGATTTGTCTTTCCTCCGGAGTCTTTGGTTCCTCTTGTTGGACCTGATATCTAACTGGCTGAATCCTTTCAATAAGACCAGGAAGTTCATCATAGTTTACAAATTGATACCAATTACGAGCAGCTTTTCTTAATTCATCAATATCAATTTCGTCATTGCTTGGATTAAAAGCATCTAATAAGAATTTCTTCATTTGGATCGCATCAATATCATAAAGGAAGGCCAAATTGCTGATAGCATCCTTTACCTTCTGATTGATTGCCTTTTTAGGCAGGAGTGATTCATTAAAACCTTCCATTAACAAATCGAAATCAAAATGATTAGAATCAATTTGAATTCCATTTTGCTTTTTACGCCCGATAAAATTTTTTTCATCATCAGCATTTAATTCACTTGAAATATCCTGCATATATTTCAGTGTCTTTGGCGTAGCGGAGGCATATACATCCTGAAAGGCTCTCGTGACATCACTATAATCTTCCTTCGCAGATATTCTATTATCGCTGAAAAATTGCTTCAGACGAAAAAAATGATTTTTGCCAATTCTTCTGTATAAATAAATATTTAACATTCCATCTAAAAAAAACTGTTCCGGTGTTAAAGGAGGCTGCAATTCGTAAATAAAGGAACGGATTTCATCTTCTTCCTTTACTAACGTTTTAAGAAGGCCAATACCTTCCAGCTTAAGTCTCGCTTCATATATATCCTTTAAATTTATCCCCAGCATATTCATTAAAATGTGATGGGAAGAGGATTCTGACCATAAACGATTTTCTTCAAGCTCCGCCCATAATGTCATGTATAAGCTTAAACAAACTGGCCCAATCAGCGGCTGATACAAAAAAGTCAGCACTTTTCGATCATACTCATAAAGGAGCCCACTTGCATGAACCATATAACGATCAATTGGAACAAGTTCCTGCCAATGCTGCCCCATAGCGCTCAAACCTTCCTTCAAAGAATAAGGAGCCAAATATCTTTAGCCCCTAGGAGTTCTCTTTCTTAATTAATTCTTTTAGTTCTTCAATAAAAACATTTATATCTTTAAATTGACGATAAACCGAGGCAAAGCGGACATAGGCAACTTCATCAACAGATGCAAGCCTGTCCATCACCATTTCTCCAACTTCATCACTTTTAATTTCGGAAATACCTTGACTGCGGATATCTTTTTCCACCCCTTGGGTAATATCCTCAAGATCTTTCAAGGCTACTGGCCTTTTCTCACACGCTTTAATTAACCCGCGTAAAATTTTCTCTCGGCTAAATTCTTCCCGCGTTCCATCCTTTTTAACAACAATCAGTGGTATATCCTCTATCTTTTCAAAAGTCGTAAAGCGATATCCGCATTCTTCGCATTCTCGCCTTCTTCTTGTAGCCCGCCCCTCGTCAACAGGCCGGGAATCAAGCACTCGTGTACCATAATTTTGACATGAAGGGCATTTCATGAATAATCACTCCAAATCCATTGTAACAAAAAATATCCTAATGATATAAAAGCGCAAGTGCCATCAGTGAAGTACACGATTGCTTAGCGCTGTGTAGTCATTTTCTCAAAATCAAGAATTTATACATCTTTATCATATTAAAAAGAACAATGTAAAACAAGTACAACTATGATGAAATTTTACCAGTCCCGCCAATTTAAGTATGTAGTTTGTTTAGGCGGTCATAGAACGAAATGATTCTTTTTCTTAAAGCTGGATATACTCCAAAAAGGGAAATTTTCTCTGTAGAAATGGTAAAATCCACTGCTGTTTCTAAAGGCTTGGCCGATATAATTGTTGCTACCATAAAACACGGAATTGGTTTACCGATTTCAAATGCTATTTCACCGTGTTCTTTCGAAATAGTTGTAATGTTACAATCAGCATCGTTAGAAATAATCTGTTCGACCTTTTCAAAGATTTGATTTGCATTCCCTTTGTAATAATGGGTTTTTAAACTTTCATCCCTCTGCTTGTCATTTGTTTCAATTTCTTTTTTATATCGTAAGAAAATATCTGTAATTGCCATTGCTCATCCTCCAATAGTGCATTAAAAGAAGTATTAAAACATTTTTAATTTATTATATCCTTTTTTCCTAGCTCGTTCATTTTCAAGCCCTGATAAGCGCAAAAAAATTGCTGCCATTTGGCAGCAATTTTTTTTAACTTACTTTAACCCTTGATATCTTTGCCATTTCTTTTGCTACGTGAAGAGTTAAGTCTACAACCCGGCTAGAATATCCCCACTCATTATCGTACCAGGCCAAAACCTTTACTTTGTTTGTGCCCATCACCATTGTTGTCAACCCATCAATAATGGCTGAGTGTTCATTTGTATTAAAATCCACAGAAACTAACGGTTCAGTGGTAAATCCTAGAATTCCCTTTAATGGTCCATTTGCCGCTTCGATAAAAGCACTATTAACTTCCTCTGCTGTTACATTCTTTTTTAAATCTACAACTAAATCAACAAGTGAAACGTTAGGTGTTGGCACACGCAGTGAAAGACCATGCAGTTTTCCTTTTAACTGCGGTAAAACTAATGCCAACGCTTTGGCAGCCCCTGTTGTCGTTGGAATGATCGATTGGGCACAGGCACGTGCACGGCGTAAATCTTTATGTGGATTGTCAATATTTTTTTGATCATTCGTATAGGCATGAATGGTTGTCATCAGCCCGTTCTCGATTCCAAATTTCTCATCCAGAACTTTGGCAACCGGAGCAAGACAGTTTGTTGTACAAGATGCATTTGAAATGATTTGATGTTTTTCAATATCCAGCATATCGTCATTTACCCCCATGACGATGGTTACATCTTCATTTTTACCTGGTGCTGTTAATATAACTTTCTTTGCACCAGCATCTAGATGTAAACTTGCTTTTTCACGAGCATTAAATTTCCCCGTTGCTTCTATTACAATATCAACACCCATTTCTCCCCATGGAAGCTGTTCTGGGTTCCGATTACTTAATAACTTTACTCTTTTTCCATTTACAATTAATTCATTTTCCAATGCAATGACTTCACCATTGAACGGGCCATGAATAGAATCATATTTTATTAAATGTGCTAATGTTTCAGCAGGATAACTTGCATTTATAGCAGCAATTTCAAGCTTATCTTCCATGATCGCTTTTCTAAAAACCATTCTTCCAATTCTTCCAAAACCGTTGATTGCAATTCTTGCCTTCATTTGACGGCTCCTTCCACATTAATGTTATACTCATTCATCGTTTTGATACAAATAGTATAACATATTTAATTTAAATTGTGGCAATATTATTCGCGGAATTTTCATTTGTTTTTAACCTTCACAATATGGTTAACTTTTTTAGGTATAGCTGTGTTAAATTGGCCTGTTGATTTCCACTCCAGGCACTTGCTTTCCGCCGGGGTATAGGGGAGCCTCCTCGGC
>JAUZQA010000029.1 GCA_030705665.1 Bacillota bacterium | reverse complement strand
TTGCAAATGGAGCAAGAAGATATGACTTAAAAGCCAAAATGGCCGGTGGAGCCCAAATGTTTCAATTTGCGACAAATAATGAAATGATGAGGATCGGGCCAAGAAATGTGGAGGCAATTAAAAGGGAATTAGAACGTCTCAAGATTACATTAATCACTGAAGACGTTGGTGGAAATAGCGGCAGGACCATTGAATTTGATCCACATGGGGGACTTTTATCAATAAAAACAATCCATCAAGGAACAAAACTAATATAGTTATTAAGGTTTTATCAGGATGATTATGTAAGACGGGAGGGAGGTAAACTACTATGGCAGTGGCAGCTACATCGGAAGAGCAATTAAACTGGCAAAAATGGATGAATTCCCGGGATTCTGATTCAGGAAATTATCTGATTAAAAAGTATTTGCCGCTTGTATCCTACCATGTACAACGAATTTCAGTCAGTTTACCAAAAAGTGTTTCCAGAGAAGAATTGCGCAGCTCTGGCATGATAGGGCTATATGATGCCTTGGAGAAATTTGACCAATCACGAGATTTGAAATTCGATACATATGCATCTTTTCGAATTAGAGGGGCAATTTTAGATGGTTTAAGAAAAGAAGATTGGCTGCCCAGGAATACGAGAGATAAAGCGAAAAAAATTGATGCAGTGATTGAGAAACTGGAGCAGCAAAAGATGGGGCAAGTCAGTATTTCAGAAATTGCCAAGGAATTAAACATAACCGAAGATGAAGTATATTCAACCATGAATGAACAGTTTTTTGCCAATATCTTATCAATGGATGAACAGCCAATAGACTCTGATGAAAAAGAGAACCATATTTTTACTTTAAAAGATAAAAGGGCGGAAATACCTGAAGAAGTAGTCGTTAAACAGGAGCTGATGGAAGAACTTGCGGCTACAATTGAGGACCTTTCAGAAAAAGAACAGTTAATTATCAGTCTCTTTTATCAAGAAGAGTTAACATTAACCGAAATTGGAAAAGTGTTAAATCTATCGACATCAAGAATCTCACAGATTCATTCAAAAGCCCTTTTTAAGCTTCGTCATTCATTAGAAAATATCATTCATTGATTTTAGCGGATAGGAGGAAAAAATGACCAACTTTTTATTAACCATCAGCCTCCTTTTAAACGGAATTTCTATCTATTTTATTTTTATTTTATATTCAAGACAAAACCGACTGCTAGAGGCCGAGAAATCACAAGATAGCTTTAAAAAAGAGATGGAAAATGAGATTTCTGCTTTTCTTTTTGAAATGAAAGAAGAAAACGAAGAATTTATTAAACGATTTCAACAATTAAAACATACACCGCATCAAAGTGGAAATCCAGCAGGCAATATAGTAAATTCAGAACAAAAAAATGATGTACCTGACAGTCCCGTTTCTGCTCACATCGATGAATTAAATACAAAAGATTGGGAGAGAGCAGCTGCCCAAAGTTTCAAAAAACAAGCAGTCAAGGTCTATCAAAAGACCATTGCTGATCAAGAAGAGAGTTTTTCGACAGGACCTGAATCAGCAAAACCGCCTAAAAGTCAAATGGAACCTTCTAACATCGATAATGAAGAAATATACAGAAATTTAGTAATCAATCAGATTAAGAATATGCAGAATCAAGGTCTTACCATTGATGATATCGCAAAAATGTTAAACAAAGGAAAAACTGAAATAGAACTATTATTGAAATTTGGTTAGTATGATAAACATTTACTTGAATGTTAATGTTCAATATGCTATATTATTTGATGGTGTTAAAAACACACGCTCATGGATTTGAACAGTTGGTGCTGTTGTTAAACAGTTACTGTCAAAAGTGAGATGGGCGGAGGAAAACAAACCTAGGAGGAAACAAAATGTCAGTCATTTCTATGAAGCAATTGCTTGAAGCTGGTGTACACTTTGGACACCAAACACGCCGCTGGAACCCTAAGATGAAGAAATTTATCTTCACTGAGCGTAACGGTATCTATATCATCGACCTTCAAAAAACTGTTAAAAAGGTTGAAGAAGCATACAATTGGGTGAAAGATCTTGCTGCTAACGGCGGTACAATGCTTTTCGTTGGTACAAAGAAGCAAGCTCAAGACTCAGTTAAAGAAGAAGCAATCCGTTCTGGAATGTACTATGTAAACCACCGTTGGTTAGGTGGAACTTTAACAAACTTCGAAACCATTCAAAAACGTATTGGACGTCTTAAAGATATCGAAAGAATGGCTGAAGATGGTACTTTTGAAGTACTACCTAAAAAAGAAGTTGTTCAATTAAAGAAAGAACATGAACGTCTTGAGAAATTCTTAGGCGGAATTAAAGATATGAAACAGCTTCCAGATGCTCTTTTCATCGTTGACCCTCGCAAAGAGCGTATCGCTGTTGCTGAAGCTCATAAATTGAACATTCCGATTGTAGGAATTGTTGATACAAACTGTGATCCAGATGAAATCGATGTTGTTATTCCTGCAAACGACGATGCAATTCGTGCCGTTAAATTATTAACTGGTAAAATGGCAGATGCTATTTTAGAAGCTAAACAAGGCGAAGAAATTGCAGAAGTAGCTGCGCAATAAGGGATATTCTGCTAGAAACACATAAAAAGGTGATAAGAGGGAACACCCTTTATCACCTTTTTTTAAAGATTGTTTAGTTTAGCTTATTTTGGTAAAGATATGAGAATACATAGGAACTTAAAAGGAGGATGTGTAATTATGGCAATTACTGCCCAAATGGTAAAAGAACTACGTGAAAAAACTGGTGCCGGCATGATGGATTGTAAGAAGGCCTTGCAAGAAACTGATGGTGATATGGACAAAGCAATTGATTTTCTTCGTGAAAAAGGTATTGCAAAGGCTGCAAAAAAATCAGACCGCATTGCTGCAGAAGGTATTACAAGCATCTTAACAGAAGGAAACGATGCTGTTATCCTTGAAGTTAACTCTGAGACAGACTTCGTTGCTAAAAACGAAGGCTTCCAAACCCTTGTTAAAGAATTGGCACAGCACCTTTTGAAAAACAAACCAGCTGATGTTGATGCAGCATTAGCTCAAACAATGGAAAATGGCGCGACTGTTGCAGATCATATCAACGCTGCAATTGCAAAAATCGGTGAGAAACTTTCCCTTCGCCGTTTCACAGTATTATCAAAAACTGCTAATGATGCATTTGGCGCATACTTGCACATGGGCGGCCGCATCAGCGTCTTAACTGTTCTTGAAGGTAC
This sequence comes from Bacillota bacterium, assembly GCA_030705665.1. Next base: position 11,796 of record JAUZQA010000029.1, on the reverse strand, counting down.
AACAGATGCCGATGCTGCTAAAGATGTATCTATGCATATCGCTGCATTAAATCCTAAATACGTATCACGTGATCAAGTATCACAAGAAGAAATTGAGCATGAGCGTCAAGTATTGACTCAACAAGCTCTTAATGAAGGCAAACCTGAAAATATCGTTGCAAAAATGGTAGAAGGCCGTTTAGGAAAATATTTTGAAGATGTATGTGTGCTTGACCAAACATTCGTTAAAAACCCAGACCAAAAGGTTCGTCAATTCGTAGAATCTAAAGGTGCTAAGGTTCGCGAATTCGTTCGTTACGAAGTGGGCGAAGGAATCGAAAAACGCGAAGAAAACTTTGCAGAAGAAGTTATGAACCAAATCAAAAAATAATAAATTACATTGTCATAAGCAAACATGGGGAACACATCGTGTTCCCTATTTTTAAAGAAATTACATATGGAGGTTCTTATGAGCAGCCCTAAATACAAACGCGTTGTATTAAAATTAAGTGGAGAAGCACTTGCGGGAGAAACAAGCTTCGGGATTAATCCTGCAGTCATTAAATCCATAGCAGGTCAAGTTAAAGAAATAGCCGAGCTAGGTGTAGAAGTTGCTGTTGTTGTCGGAGGCGGAAATATCTGGCGCGGCAAGACTGGCAGCGAAATGGGAATGGACAGAGCCACTGCGGATTATATGGGTATGCTTGCAACTGTAATGAACTCATTAGCCATGCAGGACAGTCTTGAACAATTGGGGATTGAAACTCGAGTTCAAACTTCTATTGAGATGCGTCAGGTTGCGGAACCATATATTAGACGAAGAGCGATCCGTCATCTTGAGAAAAAACGTGTTGTCATTTTTGCTGCAGGTACCGGAAATCCATATTTTTCAACGGATACAACTGCTGCATTAAGAGCAGCCGAAATTGAAGCGGACGTTATTTTAATGGCAAAAAATAATGTTGACGGTGTATACTCTGCTGACCCTCGCCTTGACAGTAATGCAACCAAATATGATCAGCTTTCATATCTTGATGTTATCAAAGAAGGATTAGCGGTTATGGATTCTACTGCTTCATCACTTTGTATGGATAATGATATTCCGCTTATTGTATTCTCTATTATGGAGCAAGGCAATATCAAGCGTGCCGTTCTTGGTGAAAAAATTGGAACAATTGTAAGGGGGAAAAAGTAATGCCAAAGCAAGTGATTGCCAATACTAAAGAAAAAATGAAAAAAGCGATCCAAGCCTTCACTCGTGAGCTTGCAACGATTCGGGCAGGCAAAGCAAGTGCTTCATTGCTTGACAGAGTTACAGTTGAATATTACGGTGCTCCTACTCCGGTAAACCAATTAGCGGGGATCAGCACTCCAGAAGCTCGTTTACTTGTCATTCAGCCATATGATAAAACGATCCTTGGTGATATCGAAAAAGCCATTTTAAAATCTGACCTGGGCTTGAATCCTTCCAATGATGGTACGATTATTCGGATTTCAATTCCTCAATTAACAGAAGAGCGCCGTAAGGAACTTGTTAAAGTGATTAAAAAAGAGTCGGAAGAAGCAAAAGTAGCTATTCGTAATGTTCGTCGTGATGGGAATGACGAACTTAAAAAGCTCGAAAAAAACGGTGAAATTACAGAAGATGCTTTAAGAGGCTACTCTGATGACATCCAAAAGGTAACAGATGAGCATATAGCTAAAATTGATCAAATAACAAAAGATAAAGAAAAAGAAATAATGGAAGTTTAATGCAGACCCTCTTTTTAGGGGGTTTTTTCTCTTTTTTGCAATTCCGTCATGTCCCCCCTGAGTACCGTCTATCGGGGAGTTTACGAATTCTTTTCTTAATTTGTCATACATACGTTATTTAATAGAGATATCTTTTTTCTTTTTTGGTATGATAGTCTCATGTGAAAATTAATTACTTTCTATAATCTGGCAACTAATCTTTTTTCGGAGGAAGAAATGAACATTATTGGAGGAGCACTGTCATGTTAAATAAAATAAAGCTTTGGAAGAAACAAAATCCCTCTTCCCCACTCCGAGACAGAATAGAACAAATCAAAAAGGCTGCCATTCCAGAACATGTAGCGATTATCATGGATGGAAATGGCAGATGGGCAAAAAAGAGAGCACTGCCCCGAATTGCCGGGCATCATGAGGGTATGAAAGTAGTCCGTAATACAACAAAACTGGCAAACCAACTCGGGATTAAAGTGCTGACATTATATGCTTTTTCTACAGAAAACTGGAAAAGACCAAAAATTGAAGTAGATTATCTCATGAAACTGCCAGAGGAATTTTTAGGGACCTTCCTTCCAGAATTAGTTGAGGAAAATGTACAAGTTAAAATGATCGGCTATAAAGATCAGCTGCCTTTACATACGCTTCATGCTATTGAAAAAGCAATTGAGGACACAAAAGGCAATGACGGCCTCATTTTAAATTTTGCTCTTAATTATGGGAGTAGAGCGGAGATTATTGACGCAGTCAAACACGTCTTAAAAGATTGTAAAAGTGGTATAATGAATGAGAGTGAATTAGACGAAAATGTTTTTTCTTCGTATTTAATGACTTCAAAATTGGCTGACCCAGACCTTTTAATCCGCACAAGCGGAGAGATTCGGTTAAGCAACTTTATGTTATGGCAGTTAGCTTATACTGAATTTTGGTTTACAGAAGTATTATGGCCTGATTTTAGTGATGAACACTTAATTGAAGCAGTCGAAGCATTCCAAAAACGCCAGCGGCGTTTTGGCGGTGTGAACGGCTAAACTAAAATCTTGTGTTTGGTGCTGTGTATTGGGTTCCTTTGCGTATACCACATTTAGGGGTTTTTAGCAAAAGAACGTTTAAAAAGGTGTTGAATAATAGTGAAGACAAGAATTATAACAGCAGTCATTGCAGCAGCTCTATTCTTGCCAATCGTTTTTTATGGAGGCTTTCCAGTTGTTTTATTATCGTATCTCCTTGCATCCATTGGTTTATATGAATTATTAAAAATGCGCAAGTTGAACTTTTTTTCAATCTCTGGTTTGCTTTCTTTTTTATTGCTTTGGGTTATTCTATTACCAAGTCAATTTGAAAATATCTTAACTGATATTCATTATTCAAAAATAGAAATAAGTATTGCCATTATCTTGTTGCTTCTCACGTATACTGTTATTACGAAAAATCATTTTACATTCGATGATGCCGCATTTTCCGTGTTGGCAGTTGTATACGTAGGAATAGGTTTTTATTTCTTTGTAGAAACCCGCCAAGCAGGCCTTGTCTATATTTTTTATTCGTTGTTTATGATATGGGCTACTGATTCAGGTGCGTATTTTATTGGAAAATCAATGGGCAAGACAAAACTCTGGCCGGACATTAGTCCTAATAAAACGGTAGAAGGCTCCATAGGCGGGATTATCTGTGCAATGATCATTGCTGCCTTGTTTGTTTTTATAACAAATATCCATGCAACCCTTTGGTCGCTGCTGGGAACTACCATTATTCTTTCAGCCTTTGGACAGCTGGGTGATTTGGTTGAATCAGCTTTTAAACGGCATTTTAATGTGAAGGATTCAGGCAAGATATTACCTGGTCACGGCGGGATTCTTGACCGTTTTGACAGCTTATTATTTGTTTGGCCTTTATTGCATATTTTTCATATTATTTAAAGGGTATTTTTCAATATCCAGCTTCTGTGCCTAGCGGCGGGTGTACTTCACTAAAAAGAAGCCTACGCTTTTCTTATGGAGATGAAATAGATTGAAATATATTAGTTTACTGGGTGCCACAGGCTCCATTGGCACGCAAACTTTAGATATCATTAAAGAGCATTCCGCCGAGTTTACATTAGTGGCAATGTCAGTTGGAAAGAACATTGCATTAACACGTAAAATTATTAAAGCGTTTCAACCAGAGCTTGTTTCTGTTCAAGAAAAGAGCATATCTGATACACTAAAAGCAGAGTTTCCTGGAACAAGGTTTACCTATGGAGAACAGGGATTGATAGAGGTTGCCGTATACAAGTCAGCAAATATTCTTGTTAACGCTGTCCTCGGAAGTGTGGGCTTAAACCCGACATTACAAGCAATTGAAGCAGGTAAAACGATTGCGATAGCCAATAAAGAAACATTGGTAACAGCAGGACATCTTGTGATCAATGCCGCGAAAAGAAATAATGTTCCACTTCTCCCTGTGGACAGCGAGCATTCTGCCATTTTTCAAGCACTGCAGGGCGAGAACAGCAAAAATATTGAGCGCCTGATTATCACAGCATCGGGAGGAAGCTTTCGGGATCGTACCCGTGACCAGCTTGAAAATGTGACGGTTCAGGAAGCATTAAACCATCCGAATTGGTCGATGGGCGCAAAGATTACCATAGACTCGGCAACAATGATGAATAAGGGATTGGAAGTAATCGAGGCACATTGGCTTTTTAATATGCCGTATGAAAAAATAGATGTCCTGTTGCATAAGGAAAGTATTATTCATTCAATGGTTGAGTTTCACGATAGCAGCATTATTGCCCAATTAGGCTCTCCGGATATGAGAGTGCCAATCCAATATGCTCTTACTTATCCCGATCGCTTGCCATTAGCTTCAGCTAAAAGATTGAACTTGGCTGAAGTTGGAATGCTACACTTTAAGGAAATGGATTTTGAAAGGTTTCGCTGTCTAAAATTTGCTTATGAAGCAGGCAGAATAGGCGGAACAATGCCAACTGTTTTAAATGCTGCTAATGAAATAGCATCAGCTGCTTTTTTGCAAGGCAAAATTCGCTTCCTACAAATTGAAGATCTTGTTGAAAAGGCACTCGAGAAGCATCAAACAATGGAAAATCCCAGCCTTGCTCTCATTCAAGAGGTTGATAAAGAAACGAGACAGTTTGTTTATTCACTTCTATAAAAAAGGTGGTTATTTAATTTGAGTACAGTTATTGCCTTTATTGTAATCTTTGGAGCACTCGTTTTCTTTCATGAATGGGGCCATTTCTTTTTTGCAAAAAGAGCAGGAATATTATGCCGCGAGTTCGCAATAGGATTTGGACCTAAAGTGTTTTCTCACAAAAAAGGAGAGACCACGTACAATATTCGGTTATTGCCGATTGGCGGTTATGTCCGAATGGCAGGAGAAGACCCGGAAGTGGTTGAGATTAAGCCAGGGTATCGGATTGGACTTTTATTTGACAATGAAAACAAGGTTACAAAAATCATTCTAAATAATAAAGAAAAATATCCGAATTGCCGAATTGTCGAAGTAGAACAAGCCGATATTGATAAGGATTTGTTCATTAAAGGTTTTCCGGAAGATGATTCGGAAAACATGCAAACCTTTGTCATTCATCCGACAGCAGTTATTGTTGAAAATGGAGCTGAAACTCAAATTGCTCCAACCGATCGTCAATTTGGGTACAAGACATTGGCACAAAGAACGATGACTATTTTTGCTGGCCCTATGATGAATTTTGTATTAGCCCTTGTTTTATTTATCATCATTGCCCTTCTGCAAGGGGTACCAACCAACGATCCAAAGCTTGGAGAGATTACACCAGATGGAGCTGCAAAAGCAGCTGGTCTCATGCAAGGTGATATTGTACAAAGTATCAATGGTTCAGAAATTTCCAGCTGGTCTGATGTCGTCGAAATCATTCGGAAAAATCCAAATAAGAAGCTTGATTTTACGATCAATCGAAATGGTAAGGATATGGACATTACCGTTACACCAGTCGAGAAAAAAGTCGAAGGTGAAACAATCGGACTAATAGGTGTTTATAGCCCTGTAGCAAAGTCACCTGTTCAGGCTGTAAAAACTGGTTTTCAAGAGACCTATTTTTGGACAGTACAAATTTTTGTTTCACTAGAAAAATTAGTGACAGGCAAATTCTCGATTAATATGCTTTCTGGTCCGGTAGGAATTTATGCTTCTACAGACACAGTGGCAAAATCGGGTATTTATTACTTAATGAAATGGGCTGGGGTTCTAAGCATTAACCTTGGAATCATGAATCTATTGCCAATTCCAGCATTGGATGGCGGCAGATTGATGTTTTTTGCCATCGAAGGCTTAAGAGGAAAACCAATTGATAAACAAAAGGAAGGCATGGTCCATTTTATTGGTTTCGCCCTTCTCATGCTCTTGATGCTTGTTGTTACATGGAATGACATTCAGAGATATTTCTTAAGATAAAAGCAAGATCTGCTGATAAAACAAATAAAACCCCTGTTGTGAAAACGGGGGTTTGCCATTATAACTATAAAAGATAGAAGTATATCCAAATGAGGTGCAATAACGAATGAAACAATCAATGACGCTTATTCCCACACTTAGGGAAATACCTGCAGATGCCGATACAAGAAGCCATCAGCTACTTCTTAAGGCAGGTTTTATCCGCCAAAATACGAGCGGGGTTTATAGTTACATGCCGCTTGGCAAAAGAGTCCTGCAAAAAGTGGAAAACATTGTCCGCGAAGAAATGGATCGTACCGGGGCCGTTGAATTATTAATGCCTGCGCTTCAAGCCGCCGAATTATGGCAGGAATCTGGCCGCTGGTATACTTATGGACCAGAGCTAATGCGATTAAAGGACAGACATGATCGTGAATTTGCTCTTGGAGCAACACATGAAGAGGTCATTACCAGCCTTGTTCGTGATGAAGTAAAATCTTATAAAAGATTACCTTTAAGCTTATATCAAATTCAAACCAAATTCAGAGATGAAAAACGTCCACGTTTCGGACTTTTGCGCGGCCGCGAGTTTGTGATGAAGGATGGTTATTCCTTCCACTCTAATCAAGAAAGTTTGGATAAAGTTTATCAAGATTTATATGAAGCCTATTCAAATGTATTTAGAAGATGTGGATTGAATTTTCGTGCAGTTATCGCCGATTCAGGGGCTATGGGCGGGAAGGATACGCATGAATTCATGGTATTATCCGAGATTGGTGAAGATACGATTGCTTATTCGGATACTTCTAACTATGCAGCCAATATTGAAATGGCACCTGTCAATGTTGAATACCAAAAGGCAGATGTGCCTGTTAAGGAGCTTGAGAAGGTTTTAACTGAAAATCAAAAGACGATTGAAGAGGTTTCAAATTTCCTTCAAATCAATTCTGATCAACTAATTAAATCCTTACTTTTTAAAGTGGATGAAAAGTACGTGCTCGTGTTAGTCCGCGGCGATCATGAAGTCAATGATATCAAACTTAAAAACTTGTTTGAAGCAGGTATCGTCGAATTAGCAGATCCTAGAGAGACAGAAGAGATTCTCGGATGTACGATTGGCTCACTTGGCCCAATCGGGGTTAACAATGTAGAAATTGTTGCTGACCATGCTGTTAAAGCCATTGTAAATGGAGTATGCGGTGCAAATGAAGAACACTATCATTATGTAAATGTAAATCCTGAACGGGACTTCCAGGTTGGACGTTATGTTGATTTACGTTTTATCCAGGAAGGTGACCCATCACCAGATGGCGAAGGGAAGATCTTATTTGCCAAAGGGATTGAAGTAGGCCACATCTTTAAGCTAGGAACTCGTTATAGTGAAGCGATGAATGCAACATACCTTGACGAAAATGGGAAAGCCAAGCCGATGATTATGGGCTGCTATGGAATTGGCGTTTCGCGTACGGTAGCCGCTATTGCCGAGCAATTTAATGATGAAAACGGCTTTGTATGGCCTGTAAATATTGCACCATATCAATTACATGTAATTGCCATTAATATGAAAGATACCGCACAGGCAGAACTTGCTAATTCTCTTTATAAAGAATTAACTGGCAAATATGAGGTGTTGTTCGACGACCGCCAAGAAAGACCTGGGGTAAAATTTGCTGATTCTGACTTAATTGGTTTGCCAATCCGCATCACTGTCGGTAAAAAAGCTGCAGAAGGAATCGTCGAAGTAAAGGTTCGCAAAACAGGAGAAATGTTCGAAGTTAGCAAAGAAGAACTTTTTGATAAAGTAAATGAATTATTAACAGCGCTGTAAAATGAAGGGAGGATGATCAAAAAGGTCATCCTCTATTTACTTAAAATGGAACTGTCGAAAATCCTCGAATAGGGCCTTTCATATGTTATAATTATTTTTTGACGACAATAGAGATAAGAAATGTTTAGATAGATGGGAGAGAGAGCGATGAGCGAAAACACCTTTAGCGATAAAGAGCGATTATTCAAGGTTTTGCTCCAGCAAATCCAAATGACGGATGATACTGAAGTCGTTCATTTTCAAAAAGCACAAATTGAAAAATTAACTGTTGAAAAAAAAGCACGAAGGTGGCACTTTCAATTTTTATTTGAAAAGATATTACCCTACCGTGTATACAATCGCTTTACTTCCCTGTTAGAAGGCGCATTTTCAAATATTGCAGCGATATCTTACCGAATCCAAGTTTTGGATCAACAATTTTCACCGCAAATTTTTATTGATTATTGGAATGCTTCGATCCGCCAACTTGATGGTATTGCACCGCCATTGCTTAAGCTCCTTAACGAACAGATTCCCACTATTCATGGGAATAAAGTAACTATTTCCGTTCGGAATGAGACAGAAGGGCTGGCAATAAAGCGAAAATATGCGGGAATGGTTGCAGACATATACCAAACCTTTGGCTTTCCGCTTATTAGCTTTGAGACAGAGGTCAATGCAGAAGAAAATAATGACGAATTAAACCAATTCCTCATGGCTAAGGAAAAAGAAGACCAAGAACGGGCAATGGCTGCAATGGTCGAGATGCAGAAGAAGGAAACTGAAAAGGAACAAGCTTCTGGTGAAAATGAAGGGCCGCTTACAATTGGACTCACCATCAAAGATGATGCTGAATTCCGTAATTTAATTGACATTGTTGATGAAGAAAGAAGAATTGCCATTGAAGGCTATATTTTTGATGCTGAAACAAAAGAGTTAAGAAGCGGTAGGACGTTATTAACCTTTAAAGTAACGGACTATACAAGCTCCATCATGGTCAAAATGTTTTCCAGAGATAAAGAGGACGCCTCCCAGTTCCAGCGGGTTAAAAAAGGAATGTGGGTAAAGGTAAGAGGAAGCATTCAAAACGATACATTTGTTCGTGACTTGATTATGATTGGTAATGATATTAATGAAATAAAAGCACCGGGTCGCAAAGATACTTCACCGGAAGATGAAAAACGGGTTGAGCTCCATCTTCATACCCCAATGAGCCAAATGGATGCTGTTACGCCGATGGCTTCACTTGTAGCCCAGGCAGCCAAGTGGGGACATAAAGCGATAGCGGTCACGGACCATGCAGTTGCCCAATCGTTCCCGGAAGCATTCAGTGCCGGGAAAAAGAACAATATCAAGATTTTATATGGAATTGAAGCTAATTTGGTTGATGATGGTGTACCGATTGCCTACAATGAAGACCATCGCCTGTTAACAGAAGACACCTATGTTGTATTTGACGTAGAGACAACTGGGCTTTCTGCGTACTATGATGTGATTATTGAACTCGCTGCAGTCAAGGTTCGCGGGGGAGAAATTATCGATCGCTTTGAATCATTTGCCAATCCGCACCGCCGGTTGTCTGCGACCATTATCAACTTAACCAGCATCACGGACGATATGCTGAAAGATGCACCTGAAATTGAAGATGTATTAAAACGGTTTGCCGACTGGGCTGGTAATGACATCTTGGTTGCCCACAATGCATCGTTCGATATGGGCTTCCTTAACGCAGGATATAAAAAAATGGGTCATGAAAAAGCAAAAAATCCTGTCATTGACACATTGGAATTAGGCCGCTTTCTTTATCCTGAAATGAAAAATCACCGTTTAAATACATTAGCGAAAAAATTTGATATTGATTTAACCCAGCACCACAGGGCTATTTACGATACAGAGGCAACAGGGTATTTATTAATCAAAATGTTAAAGGATGCCCTTGAAGAAAAAGGAATCCAATACCATGATGAATTAAATAATTATATGGGACAGGGGAATGCCTACCAGCGTGCTCGTCCATACCACTGTACATTGCTTGCACAAAACGATATTGGTCTTAAGAACATGTTTCAACTTGTTTCCATTGCCAATCTTGAATATTTTTACCGCGTTCCGCGAATTCCGAGGTCTATTCTGCAAAAATATCGTGAAGGAATACTTGTCGGTTCGGCGTGTGACAAAGGTGAAGTTTTTGAAGGAATGATGCAAAAATCACCTGAAGAAGTAGAACATGTAGCTGAATTCTATGATTATCTTGAGGTCATGCCAAAGCCTGTTTACGCACCGCTCATTGAGATGGAGCTTGTTAAGAGTGAACACGACTTGGAAGAAATTATTGGCAATATTGTAAAGCTGGGTGAGAAGCTTGGAAAACCAGTCGTGGCAACTGGGAATGTTCATTATTTAAATGAAAATGATAAAATCTACCGTAAGATTTTGATAAATTCTCAAGGCGGGGCCAATCCGCTCAATCGTCATCAACTGCCAGATGTTCATTTCCGAACAACAAATGAAATGCTTAAGGAATTTTCATTTTTAGGCTTTGATAAAGCAAAAGAAATTGTCATAACCAATACAAATAAAATTGCGGATATGATTGACTCAATTAAACCGGTAAGAGACGATTTGTATACCCCGAAAATCGAAGGGGCCGAGGAAGAGATGCGGGAGCTTAGCTACACGAGGGCCCGAAAAATTTATGGGGAACCCATTCCGGAAATTGTTGAAGCGAGACTTGAAAAAGAATTAAACAGTATTATCAGCAATGGATTCTCAGTTATTTACTTAATTGCTCATAAGCTCGTAAAAAAGTCACTGGATGATGGCTACCTTGTTGGATCACGTGGTTCAGTCGGAAGTTCTCTCGTGGCAACGATGTCAGATATAACGGAAGTAAATCCGTTGCCGCCGCATTATGTATGTCCGGATTGTAAGCATTCCGAATTTATTGCGGATGGTTCAGTGGGTTCTGGATTTGACCTGCCTGATAAAGATTGCCCAAATTGTGGAGCAAAATATAAAAAAGACGGTCATGACATTCCATTTGAAACCTTCCTTGGTTTTAAAGGTGACAAGGTACCAGATATCGACTTAAACTTCTCTGGAGAGTACCAGCCGCGTGCCCATGATTATACAAAAGTCCTCTTCGGCGGTGATAATGTATTCCGGGCTGGAACCATTGGAACGGTTGCCGATAAAACTGCATTTGGTTATGTAAAAGCCTATCAGCAAGATAACAATCTACATTATCGCAATGCAGAAATTGATCGGCTTGCCTCTGGCTGTACAGGGGTTAAAAGAACAACTGGACAGCACCCGGGCGGTATTATTGTTATCCCTGATTATATGGATATTTATGATTTTTCACCGATCCAGTTTCCGGCGGATGACCGTACAAGTGAATGGCGGACGACACATTTTGATTTCCACTCGATTCATGATAATGTGTTAAAGCTTGATATACTGGGGCACGATGATCCGACCGTTATCAGGATGCTTCAGGATCTAAGCGGTATTGACCCAAAAACGATTCCAACCGATGATCCGGAGGTCATGAAAATTTTTAGCGGTCCGGAATCATTAGGTGTAACCGAAGAACAAATTATGTGTAAAACAGGAACATTAGGGATTCCGGAATTTGGGACCCGTTTCGTTCGCCAAATGTTAGAAGATACAAAACCAACAACATTTTCAGAATTAGTTCAGATTTCAGGGCTTTCGCATGGGACAGATGTATGGCTCGGCAACGCACAGGAATTAATCCAGCAAAAGATCTGTAATCTTAGCGAAGTAATTGGCTGCCGTGACGATATCATGGTTTACCTTATTTACCAGGGACTTGAACCATCGTTTGC
>JAUZQA010000289.1 GCA_030705665.1 Bacillota bacterium | reverse complement strand
CTTTAAACCTACGATTCTTGATAGCGCATCATGCAGCCGTTCTTCGGTGATAATCCCATTTTTATAGCCTTCCATCATATACGTATAATCTTCATGCGGCTTATTAAAATACAAGAAGATATCACATCCGGCGGCAATCGCACCTGGTACTTGATCTTTTCTTGGCATAGCCGATGTCATTCCTGCCATATGTGAAGCATCCGTTACAATCAGTCCGTTAAAGCCCAATTGATCGCGCAGTAAATCCTGTAATAGTTCCGCTGCCAAACTAGCCGGCATAATTTCTGCATCCTTTATCCCTGGTCTAAGCTTACGCGAGTATTCCGGAAGAGCAATATGCCCGATCATTATACTTTGCAAACCATCATCGATTAAGGCTTTGTATACCTTTCCAAAACTATTATCCCACTCTTCGCTGCTTAGGCTGTTTATCCCTGTGACAAGATGCTGATCTAATTCTTCAACGCCATCGCCGGGAAAATGTTTCGCACAGGCCGCGACATTACTCTCGCGTAATCCCTTGATATAGGCTTTGGAATTTTCGATCACCTTATCGACATCATTTCCATAGGCACGCGTATTGATAATGGTATTTCTCCAATTGAACAATAGATCGACACATGGGCCAAAATCCCAGTTAATGCCGACTGCTGCAGCTTCTCTTCCAGCTACAAAGCCAACATTGTAGGCCGTTTCCGTATCAGATGTTGCCCCGCAAGCAGCAGATGATGCGATGACAGTGCCTTCGGAACAGACTCCGTTTCCTCCCTGGTCTCCATTAAAAGGAATAAGGTAAGGGATTTTACTATTTTGTTGAATGACTTTATAGTCTTCGTACGTTTTCTTGGCAGAGTCAACATCAAGTCTTGCAGCGCCTGTGTGATATTGATCCAACTCGTTCAAAAAATGTGTGAGATTTCCAGTTTCATTATAATGAATAAATAATTGGCCAATCTTTTCTTCAATTGTCATGTCTGCTATTGTGTCATTTACCCATTTTATATCTTCGTCAGATAGATAAAATGGTTTAGATTTTAGGTTTACTGCCATAAGACCTTCACCTTCACCTCTCAAATTCTTTGTTTGTAATCTTTCTTTTGTGGAGATATAAATCTTTTGCTTGTACAAATAATAAATTGAATAAAGCGTTTTCACATCCACTATCGTTGGATTTTGTATAAAATTGTTTTCTTTTTCCCACCGATAAAAATTTTTTCACAGTTTCGTCATCATTCTTTTCTGTGAAAAGTTATCATTGATCGTTTATGCTTATTTTTAATCGAACTGGAAAGTGTGATAAAAAATGAAGGATTTGCAAAGTAAATGCTGGCTGATAAAAAATATATTTAAATTCGATGTAGAAGCCATCGATAACCAATTGAAAACTATTTTACATATTTCAGAGGATAACGAACCGCTGGTCATTACGGAAGCACGAAAGAACAGCTATCCTGATCTGCAAAATGCATTAAAGGAGGTTAATAAACACAGTTTTTGTTTCCACACCGATTCTTTCCATCTCTCCTATATTGCCGTTGCGATCAACGAAGATGGACAGTATAAAGGGATGGTTATATTCGGACCATTTATATATGAACAGGTTACCGATGCTTTTATTTGGAAGGTAATGAAAGATAATCGCCTTGATAATAACTGGTTTAAAACGTTGGAAAATTATTACAAGAAGCTCACCTATGAAGGAGATCGATTCGTGCTTGGAGACGTTCTCGTGACGATCTTAGTTAGTCCTCGTATTTATCCACAACTCATTACGACAAAGAGCAGTGAGGCTTCAAAACTCACAAAGGTGGAGCCGCAGGAACTTGATGAAGACGGTATGGATATCAAATTAAGATATAAAGCCGAAAAAAAGTATCTACATTTTGTTGAAATAGGTGATAAAGCAAAGGCGTTGGAAGCTTTGGTCGAATTTACCGGTGATTTTTTATACAGGGTTCCGGGAAATCCACTCCGCGCAAGGAAAAATCTATCATTTTGCAGCAATACTTTGAATCGAATTGCCGCTTTAAAAGGAGGCGTGGCGCCGCAGTATTTGCATGCCATTTCCGAAAAATTCTCCATAAAAATTGAACAAGCCGTCACCCTATCTGAATTGGACGCCTTACAAATCAGCATGGCCGAAGAATATTGTGATGCCGTCAGAAATTTTGCGATAAAAGGTCATAGTTCAGTTGTGAAGGATGCATTATTGTTTATTAATCTTCACTATAATGAACCCATCAATCTTCAAGTAGTTTCAGATGAAATTGGCTTTAATCGGACTTATGTGGCAAAGAAATTTAGAGAGGAGATGGGCATGAGTGTGGTCGATTATATTCAGAAAAAGCGTATTGACGAGGCAGTGTTTCTAATGGAACAGGGACTGATGTCCATTACCGACATTGGTATACAAGTCGGGTTTAGCAGCTATAATTACTTTTGTAAGGTGTTTAAAGATGTAAAAGGAAAGACAGCTACCGAGTATTTGAAAAGTACAAGAGCAGACGTTTAATTCAAGCTGTCTGCTCTTTCATTTGCTCAAGGTCCCAATTACTGAATTTCTATCCAGCCTTCATAGTAGTCATAAAGACTTTTGTCATACGCCGTAACTAAATACCTGCCTACAGCTTGTCCCATCTTATATCCATGCTCATTAAAATAACGCCTGTGCTCATTTAGACACTCTGTATTGGACGAATAAGCCGGAACCTTAAACAGACAATGAACAAAATTGGATGCAGGTTCAATCATTGTCCATAATAGTTCGCCACCATGATATTCGTTATTAACAATAAAACCATATTCAAAGGTGCTTTTATTCTCAGATGGAATATGGATCGCTGCACTATAGGGATCAGATATATATTGTTGGGTATATTTTCGGTCCATAAAATTATTGATAACCAGCTTTTGAAAATTTGGTTTGCCCAAAGAATACGGCTGTTCATGAAACTGCCTGTATTGGTTAATCCTTTGCATCCTCGTCTCTATTTTCCTAGTCATCTCCTGCAGTTCACGAAGTTGTTCTTCTACTTTCCTTCCTGAATCTTTTATCATATCCTCTAATTCATCAATGTTCCTTTCGGTCAGATGTTTTAGTTCCTCAATCGGTATATTCAGACTTCGGTAAAAAGCAATATCACTGATATCCATAATTGTCTTTAATGAAAATCTGCGGTAGTCATTGGAATTGTCACGATCAAAGTGAACCAGGCCTTCTCCATGCCAATATCTTAATGTGGATTTGGGAATTTGAAATAGTTCAGAAATTTCTTTGATGTTATGTTTATTCTCCATTTCATCACTCCAGCTAAATTTTATATAAACAAAATACAATATTTCCTCTTGAGCTTCAAGTTACTTTAACGTTTATAATGTTTGAAAATCATAAAATGGAATGGAGACAAGAATGAACATGCGGAGTAATGGAATTTTAGAGACTCAAAGGTTATTTAATAAACAATATATTATGATAAATCTAATTGCCTTCATCTTATTTCTGGCCGATTATATTGCAACAACCACCGTTCCTTTATATGCCCATGAAATCGGCGGGACTGCTTCCACGGCTGGAGTATTTATGTCTGTGATCAGCCTGACTGCCCTCGTTGTTCGGCCCTTATTGGGGCATGTCATGGACACAAAAACCAGAAAACTTGTCCTAGTAATCGGAATTATTTCCTTAGGCATTGCCGCCCTTTTTTATGGATTTGCTGCCTCCATACCCATGCTTCTTATTTTGGCAGTATTTCATGGACTGTCTGTCAGTGCCATCACAACCGCTGCACCAACTGTCGTAGCGGACGTCACCCTTCCTTCCAGACTAGCGGAAGGGATTAGTATGAATGGAGTTGCTATGAACCTAACCACAGCCGTTGGACCAATTGCCGCTCTTTACCTCATTAACAAATTGAATTACTCGTTAACATTTGAAGTGGCTTTCGGGATCGTTCTCTTAGGCCTTGCCCTATCCGTGTCCATTAATTATGAAAAAAAGAAGCAGAAGTCTGCCGCTAAACCACGGGTGAATTTTAACATCAAAACATTGTTCGAAAAAACTGCGTTTAAACCGTCCATTTATCAGATATTTTTAGCCTTCGGTGTGTCTGTCATTTTTACCTTCATCCCCCTCTACGGACAATCCCGTGGGGTTGATCATATAGGCTTATTCTTTACGTTTTATGCAGCTGCGACAGTTATCATTTCTTTTTTCACAGGTAAACTCGTCGATAAATTTGGAACTCGTACCGTTTTTATTCCAGGATTGATTCTGCAGATGATTGCTTTTTTGATACTGGCCTTTGCCAACGCCCTGCCACTGATCATTGCTGCAGCCATTCTTTATGGGATCGGCTACGGTGCAAGCTTTGCCATTGTAAATATCATTGGTATGGAATCGGCACCCCGGGATAGGAAAGGAGCAGCCAATGCTACGATGTACGCTGCAATGGATATAGGTGTCGCAATTGGATCCATCATTTTAGGGTTTGTTTCGACCAAGTTCGGATTTACCGCCACTTTCATCATTACAGCCGTTATGATTTTCTTTGATTTGATTATATTTGGTGTTCTTCACAAGGAACCTTTTATTCACCGCCCAGTCATTGATGACCACATGCTGTCATAATAAACATCCCCTGAATTGGCACAAAGACTCTTTATTTTTCCAGGATCGCTTCGGCGGTCCCTTTTTATTGGTTTAAGTTTATTTGTTAGCTTTAAATTAGTGATTATATTCTGATAAATACTTGTCCATATTAGTTTTATAGTTAATGAATATGGAGGGTACATTGCATTCAAATGAGATACGTAAGAATATTTGTGATTTTGGTTTTTGTCTTATTCTTCCTTACCGTTCTTTCTCAAGAATATCAATTGAAACTATCACACAGCCAAAATGGATGGGGAATGATTGTTGATAAAAAACAAGCTAAGATGGACACTCAGGAAAACTCCCCCAAACCAGTGACTGTAACTAACAAAATAAAAGCAACAGTAGGAGTCAATAGTTTAAATGTTCGGGAAGAACCCAGTTTATCTAGCACTATTGTAGGAAAGTTAAATGCTGGTACAAAAATAACCATCAACGAGGAACGGGCAGGATGGGCAAAAGTTGAAGCCTCTAATGGTGAGATGGGTGGGTGGGTTAACACAACTTACATCTCTAAGGAAACAGCAAACAACAATAACACACAACCTGTTAGTGGGACCACAACATCAAAAGAGTCTATTCAAAATAATTTAGAGTCTCTTAAAGGAAAAACCATTGTACTGGATCCAGGTCATGGAGGGAATGATGATGGGACAACAAGCATGGTTGGAACCTATGAAAAAACATTAACCCTAGCTACAGCTCAAGTTGTTGAACAGAAGCTGAAAAATGCAGGAGCCAATGTGATTATGACTCGGACAAACGATACTTATATTCCCTTAGGACAACGGGCAGAACTCTCCAATAAAAACCATGCGGATGCTTTCATCAGTTTTCATTACAATTGTTATAATGACCCCTCTATAAAAGGGTTGACTGACTTTTATTATCAGCATTCAAAAGATTCCGCTTTAGCCGCTGATATTTTAAATGAGGTTGTTAAAACAACGGGATTAAACAATGATGGAACAAAATTCGATGATTTGGACGTTTTACGAAACAATAAACAACCATCTACACTGATTGAACTAGGCTACCTTTCCAACAAACAAGATGAT
>JAUZQA010000288.1 GCA_030705665.1 Bacillota bacterium | reverse complement strand
TGATAATAATTTTCTAGTAGACATAATATATATTCTCGGAAGTTAAAGAAAATAAACAATAAATGTCTCATAAAGTAAGTATACTTAAGATAATGAGACAGAATGAATTTTTTCTCAGTTTTATATTTGTTCAGCTACCAAATTTTGCCCTCAATAGCGATCCAAAGTTTCCTACTTACTACTTACAACAGAAATATGCCTACATAATCCACAGGCATTTAAAATTTTCACGCGTTCTAATAAACATTATTTCAATTGACCCTTATTGGTGGTCTAATTTGATTTATTAGTTTACATAACATGTATCTTCAATAGTAAATTTATGTCCTTTCTTTAAACTAGAACGTTAGAGAAATTAACATTAATTATCTCAAATTATCTCAAAAATTAACTTCTCTGAAAAAATAGAAATCAATCAATAGATTACGCTTACGCTGGTTTCTTCATATTTCATCTCTTGTATTATTTAGACATTTTTCTTCCCAACACACCGTTCTCCTTTTATTTTTGTGCCTTATTAAGACCTCAATTTTGTTCCGCTCTTGTCTTATTTAGATCACCACATAACTCTTTAAATTAAAGTTCTTTTAATGAACCGTGCTGATTTTTCATATAGATTCTTTAAACCACTATATTGTTTTGTCATCTAAAAAAGCTTGACGTTCTATGGATAGGCTAACGATTACCTAAATAGTATAAAAACTATCAACCTAGTTACTGAAAAAACGCATTGAATCTACTGACTCAATGCGTTTTTGTTAATTTATTATACCATTTATCATCATCAGGCTCTAACCATTCAGTTTCTCCTAGTGTCTTTGCTAAGTGTACGAACCAACTGTCTTTTGTCGTACCATGCCAATGTTTCACATTTGGTGAAATATTCACCAAATCACCAGTTTTGAGTAATTGAGCTGGCTTCCCCTCTTCCAGAAACCCGCCCTCGCCACCAGTAACTAACAAAACTTGTCCCACTTTGTATGAATGCCGGCTATTGAGAGCTCCTGGAGCAAAAGTTACATTCCCGATTGATGTATTGAGTGGCGTTAGATCGATAAACACCCCATGGTGCAAATTAATTGAAATCCCTAAAAAAATATACAGCAATACTTTAATATACATCTGTTAATTATGATAAATAGATTCATCATGCTTACAATGGTTAAATCAATGCATTTTGTTAATTAATGAACATATCAATTGAAACTGTTCAAAAACTTTAAGAAAATTTTTCGTGAACAAAATCGTCTTCATAAGCAAAAAGAAATGAGCTACCAGTTCGTAGCCCACTATGCTAAAAATTATCATTTAAGCTTTTCCTTTAAATTGCATGAAACTTAGTCCATTTTTCACTTATATATCTCTGGACGAAAATCATTGCCTTAACAATCCAATCAATAAACATTGCCACCCAAGTACCGAACATTTCCATGTGGAAATAGATACTGAATAAATATGCCAACGCAATACGGCAGCAAAACATGGAAAAAATCCCAACGTACATCGGGAATTTAGCATCTCCTGAAGCACGGAATGTTACAGGTAAAGTGTAAGCAAGCGGCCAAATAATGACTTCGAATGCTGCATGCCACCAGACGATTTGTGTGGTTAATGATTTTGTAGTCTCTGATAATCCATAGACATTTAATATGGCTGGGAGTAAAGCAAGTGCCAATGCACAACTTACTACTTGTGCAGCATATACAATACCCATAATCTTTTTGGTAAAATATTGGGCCTGTTCATAATCTCCTGCACCGATACATCTTGATATAATAACAGTCATTCCAAGCCCTATTGCCATACCGGGCAGCACTTCAAACATCACAATGGTGCCTCCTACTGCATTAGCTGCAATGGCTGCTGTACCAAAGGTTGAAACAAGACTAAGTACGACAATTCTCCCCAAATAGAACAATCCATTTTCCAATCCAAAAGGGACACCAATACCTAAAATCCTTTTAATCATTGACCAGTTAAATTTGTGACTTAAACTTTTCTTTATATATAATAGATGCTTTTTGTTAAAAGCCAACGTGGTAATTATCACTGCAGCCGCAATACGTGAAAGAAGGGTCGGAATTGCAACACCTTCAACACCAAAATGGAAGCCATAAATAAGGATGGCATTCCCTATTGCGTGAACAATGTTCATGGCGAGCATTATATACATAGGCAGTTTTGCATTACCAATTGTTCGAAATATGGCAGCTCCCGCATTATATAATGCAAGGAATGGAATCGATATGGCAGTGATCATCAGATAAGTATTTGCATTTGTGCGTACATCAGCGGTAATCTGACCAAATAGTCCATTTAGTATTAGTGGTTTGATGAGATAGATAATGAGCATGATGATAATAGAAAAAGCACCGGCAAACCATACCAGTTGATTGGCCGCTTCTCTTGATTCTTCCATCTGCTTCCTACCCATGTATTGTCCCGCTATTACTGCCCCACCAGTTGCAAGAGCAGCAAACAAACTAATAAGCAAAGCCATAATAAAGTCTACAAGTGAAACTCCTGATACAGCAGATTCACCTACGTGGGCTACCATAATGGAGTCAGCTAATCCAACCAGGTATTCTAAACCCTGCTCTATAATAAGTGGCAAAAATAATATGAATAAATCCCTATTCGTAAATAACTTTGTGTATGGCAACGCTAAGGATTTCTGTTGCAATTTATATCCCCCCGATTTTACTTTTTCATTTGATTGAAAATATCCGTAGCCTAGTTGTTTTAAAAATAAATATTGATACATTAATGAACAACTGTATATAATTATAAACAGATATAGAATGCTTACAATTGTTAATTCCACACAATTTGTTTAGTAGTAAACAAATCAATTAAAATTGTTCATTATCTAATATGAAAGTTTGGTGAATCTTAAATTGCCTAAAGTAGATAGAAGAATAGCCAAAAGCCAAGAAGCCATAAAAAAATCCTTGATTGATCTGATGTCTGAGAAAAGTTTTGATGACATCACGATACAGGATATTTCCGACAGGGCAAATGTTAGCCGGGGAACCATCTATCTCCACTACGTGGATAAGTTTGATCTACTGGATAAACTTATTGAGGAACATATTAACGAAATGGGGGAAATCTGCGAAGCGACCTCCGCAGCAGAATATACAGAAGCAAATCTGCCTTGGTTTGAATACCTTAAAAGTCATTATTTATTCTTTTCAACGATGCTAGCAAGTAAAGGTGCTCCTTCTTTCCGTAGTCAGTTCCATAAGTTTCTCATCAAAGAGTTCAAGGATGAAGTGGATACAACAAAAGGAAAAAACCAAGGATTAAATGACGATATTATTCTTCAATTTATTGTTACTTCATATGTCGGGATCGTGGAATGGTGGATCACCAATGGGATGCCTTATCCAACTGAAGTCATGGCGGAACAAGTAGGGATTTTGCTTGAGAGGAATTTATAATAAATTTTATACAATAAAGAATGAAAAACTTTACAAAAAGGCTAGGAAATGTGAATACCTAGCCTTTTACTAATACTTTTCATTTACACTGAGAGCAATTAATCCAATTTCATTCCTTCAGATGAAGACACAGTTTTTCCGTTTTTATGAATACTAGTTAAAATTATTTGATACTCACCCAAATTAAGGTTTGCTCACTCCCAAGCTACTACGAACTTCTAATTCTGGCATTGCTGCCAATTTAAGAATCAAGTCCGCAAGACTCTTGCGAGAAACATCATGCCCTTTAAATTGTTCACCTTTTTGGGTTATCTCATAGTCAATTTCATCTTTATTGGTAAACCAGCCTGGTCTCAAAATGGTATAGTCAAGGTCTGAAGCTTCAATGATTTCAGCTGATTTTCGATATGGATCCAATATAGAACTATACTTCTGTCCTGGGACCTCATCATAAATTCCCATTGAACTAATCCAAATGAGACGTTTGATACCAACCGCATCCATTGCCTTCACAATGGTAATTGCCATTTTTTCTAGTTGGCCTTCTAGATTAGCATAGACCACATCCTGTCCAATCATGGCTTCTTTTAATTTTTCAATGTCCAAAACATCGCCTTCGATTACTTGAACCCGATTTGAATTTATGTTCTTTAGTCTACGTGAGTTACGGAGGTAAAGGGTTAACTGAACATCCGTTTCTTTAAGGAACATATCAATTGCTACACGAGCAACTGAGCCGTTTGCTCCAAGAATCAACACATTTGTCATTATCAAAAGCTCCTTTCATTCATTTCTACGGCTTCAATCAGCCAATTGAATAAGCAGTGCCTATCTAACCTTTCTAATAGGTGGAATTTCCTTCGGTTTAGCTTATTTATACCCGTTTATAAATTCACATTAATGAATTAAATAACACCTGTATATTATTATAAACAGAAACAAGATGGCTACAATTGTTAAAATCCTTCGATTTGTATATTAGTGCACAAATTGATTAAAATTGTGTAAAAACTTTAAAAAGTTTTTTGTCACTCAATTTGGATAGTGTAGCATCCTTGTTACTATTCCGCCTATTTGGAACGATTAAAAATAGAAGACTCTTAATATTAAAAAACCCCTAATTCCCATATAAGGAAATCAGGGGTTTTGCGTTTAAAAAAACATTTTTACTTGGAACTTAAAGCACCAACTACAGGATGTGGAACATAAGGCTCTTCCAAGTACACAACTTCTTCAGTTGTTAACTTTACCGATAGTGCACCCAAGGAGTCTTCAAGATGAGAGATTTTCGTTGCACCAATAATTGGAGCTGTGACAGGTTCTTTCTGCAATAACCATGCAAGTGCAATTTGAGATCTTGGCACACCATGTTTTTGAGCGATTTCCGCTACTCGCTCCACAACAAGACGATCGTTATTTTCAGTAGCACCATATTTAGATTTTTGAGTTTGATCCGTTTCAGAACGAAGAGTGTCTTCCGACCAATCACGGGTTAATCTTCCTGATGCAAGTGGGCTATATGGAATCACGCCGATTTTTTCATCCTTACATAGCGGTAGCATCTCCCGTTCCTCCTCACGGTATATGAGGTTGAGATGATTCTGCATCGAAACAAACCTGGTCCACCCATTTTTCTCTGCCACATGTAAGGCCTTTAAGAATTGCCAAGCATACATCGCAGAAGCACCTATGTATCTGACCTTACCTGCCTTCACTAGATCATGGAGGGCTTCCATTGTTTCCTCAATCGGTGTGTTGTAATCCCAGCGATGAATTTGGTATAGGTCGACATAATCAGTCCCAAGGCGTTTAAGACTCTTATCAATTCCGCTCATAATATGCTTTCGGGAAAGGCCCCTGCCGTTCGGACTTTTTTTGTTTAAATCATTACCCAGCGGAAAATAAACCTTTGTGGCAAGGACTATTTCATCCCGATTGGCAAAATCTTTAAGGGCACGTCCGAGAAATTCTTCACTAGTTCCATCTGAGTACACATTTGCCGTATCAAAAAAATTGATACCTAACTCAATGGCTTTTTTTATAACTGTACGACTGCTTTCCTCATCAATTACCCACTGATGCATCCAGCGTTCTTTTACTCCAAATCCCATACAACCCAGGCAAAGTCTAGATACATCCAATCCCGTGTTACCAAGTTTGGTATATTCCATTTGCAATTCCTCACTTTCCAAATGTTTTTAATCATTCATTTATTAGTATAAAAATATACGTGATTCTTACAATTGTTAAATGATTTAAATTTGTTAATTAATGAACAAATTTAATAAAAT
>JAUZQA010000287.1 GCA_030705665.1 Bacillota bacterium | reverse complement strand
AATCTAAAAAAGGAAAATGTGCTGCCTGTTCAGATCATGAATCACCTTCAAGCCAATGCTGCGGTTCGAACCATAATAAACCAAAAAACACTGTTGTCTAATCGGGCAGCAGTGTTTTTTTGAGTGAAATAGTTTATGATAATTATGCTCTTTAAAGATCACAAGGGGGAAATTTAATTGCTGACTTTAATTAAGAATGGAGAAATTTATGCTCCCCATTATTTGGGAAAAAAAGATTTGTTAATTGTTGATTCTAAAATTGGATACATAGCGGACGAAATAAATAAACCGGATGATTTTGTTGAAATAGAAGTAATCAATGCGGACGGTAAATATATAGTTCCCGGTTTCATTGATTCGCATGTACATATTACAGGCGGAGGCGGGGAGGGAAGTTATCGAACCAGAACACCTGAAATCCAGCTAACAGAAGCCACCCTTGCCGGCGTAACAACACTTGTGGGGGTAATCGGAACGGATGGAACAACTCGGACAATGTCCAATCTCATTGCCAAGGCTCGGGCGCTCGAGGAAGAGGGAATTAGTTGTTATGTTCATACTGGTTCTTATCAGGTTCCACTAAAAACATTAACAGGTAAAATTGAAGATGACATCATCTTGATTGATAAAATAATTGGAGCAGGGGAAGTGGCGATTGCTGATCATCGCTCGTCACAGCCAACTTCTGAAGAAATGGCAAAAATCGCTTCAGCCGCCAGAATTGGAGGACTTCTGTCGGGTAAAGCGGGGATTGTGAATATTCACGTCGGCGACAGCCATGATCATTTAAAAATAATTGAACAAGTAGTAGAGGAAACAGATATTCCTATTAGGCAGTTTTACCCAACCCATATCAATCGGAATCCACATTTGTTTGAAGAAGGAATTAAATTTGCTAAGCGAGGCGGATATGTCGATTTTACTACTAGTACAATTCCAAAATTTTTAGAGGAAGGGGAGGTAAAGTGCAGTATTGCGTTAAAATCAATGCTCGATCAAGGTGTTGATATATCACAAATAACCTTTACCTCTGATGGCCAGGCAAGTCTCCCTGACTTTAATAAGTTTGGCGAATTAATCGGTTTGAAAATCGGTAAGGTTTCTACTTTGTATCAAGAAGTGCGTGATGCGATCATGTCTGAAGGCGTTCCTCCCGAAACAGCTTTAAGAGTAATTACCCAAAATCCCGCCTCTATCTTGAAATTAACCCAAAAGGGAACGATTCAAGAGGGAAAAGACGCTGACTTGGTTTTATTAAATAAAGCCGATTTTACTATTCATACAGTTATTGCCCTTGGAAAGGTTATGGTTGAAAATGGAACTGCTGTTAGAAAGGGAACATTTGAAAATTAACAAATACCTTCCTCAATAGGTTAAGCCGACACGTGATTGGATAAATTGTTGATTTTCAAGCTGTAAAAAGGCAAAGTCAGCAGTGTCATATACCGAAATGGAAGAAGGGTCTTCTGGGAGAAAATTTTTCTCGTACCGGTAAATTCCCAATCTTTCTCCTGTAGGTAAATAAGTTGGACAGACAACGGTCCAATCAAGGCCAGAATTTTTTAATTGCAGGTATGCCTTTAAATGTTCCTCGGCATCCTTGGTTGTTTTTCGTTTTGACTCGGCAGATTGAAACCGATAAAGTGAGGGGTTTGAACGGGCCTGCAGTATGCCTGCAGTACCAATTGTTATAATTCTTGAAATTAAATTATTTTTCATTTGATGAATAATCATTGGCATCGATTCTGAAAGTGTCGTTGTGTCATCCGTATTTAGGGCACTAATGACGGCATCAGAACCTGTAATTACTTCGGATAAAGCTTTCTCATTTAAAGCATTTCCTTCAACAATTTTAAGATTCGGATGTGTAATCCTTACTTTGCTCTTGTCTCTAACGAGAATATGAACGAAATGGTTATTGACTAACGCATTTTCCAAAATGATGGAGCCAACCCTGCCGGTTGCTCCTAAAAGGGATATATTCACAAAAAGGTCACTCCATTGTCACGAAATTGGGATTTTTTCTTCTGAAAAAATTGTAAATTTATGCTAATTTATATATGTAAATATTCTAAAATGGGGTGGGGATAATGGATTTTTCAGTTGTACTTGCCATTGGAAGTCTTTTGATTCTTGCTTATTATACCGTATATATGATTGCGAAAGCATAGCTTATAAATAAAAGGTTGTGTATAAAGGGAATTGTTGATTTTTTAGCCCTGTTGATTGGAGCGGAGGGCGCTCGACTCCTGCGGGAGTACGGGGCAGGGGAGACCCCACAGGCGCTAAAGCGCCGAGGAGGCTCCCCGGCACGCCCGCGGAAAGCGAGCGCCTGGAGCGGAAAGCAACAGTCAATTTTAACACAGCCAAATAAACATAAATGTTGAGAGCCCCTTCTTTAATGGAAGGGGCTCAGCCATTTTATTCAGTTATGATTTAAATAAATTAACGTTGGAATCCACCAAGTTGAGATTCAGCCATTGAAACAAGGCGCTTAGTAATTTCTCCTCCAACAGATCCGTTTGCACGAGAAGTAGTGTCTGCACCTAATTGAACTCCGAATTCTGAAGCAATTTCATACTTCATTTGATCAAGTGCTTGTTGAACGCCTGGAACTAAAAGTTGATTAGAGTTGTTGTTACTTGCCATAGTTGAATAACACTCCTCTTTATAATTTTGGGGTTAGTATGGAATTGAACCACTTCTGGAATAATACATCCATTGCCACCATGGCCTAACCCATATTATCAATGTTTAAAAATAACTTTGATAAATCTTTAATTATCAGAGAAACAAATTTTTTTAATATGGCTATAGCTCAAAACTCGAGTTGATTTCTTGGAGTGAAACTTAACTTGCTTTGTACTGTCTATTATGTAACAAACAAAGAGGCTTATACTTTATTAGACTTGGTAATTTATACCTTAGCATCCGATTTACATACAGGAAAAGGTTTAACATAAACTATAAGCAATCTTTGAAAAAGGGTGAGAATCTATGCCAATATGCCCATTATGCAACGGTCTAAGAGCGATTAAGATTACATGTGACCATTGTGGGAACGAAATGTATGATCGCGGAAAAGTAATGGATTATTACGATGATTATAGTCCTTATATGGATATTGATGTAATGAAAATGGAGGATGGATACCCTGATACATATTCCCAGCATAAGTGTCCCCATTTATATAGCTGCCTAAACTGTTTAAAGGATGAAATTATTTTAATAAAAGAATAACCTCGTTGATTGACGAGGCTATTCTTAAGGGTATTAACTTATTTTTCGTTAGCTGGGTGAATTCGCAGCTCTGTATCAGGATCAAAGAAGTGAGACTTATTCATATCAAAAGCAAGGTTGATTGTTTCACCAGGGGTAATATGTGAACGGGAGTCCAAGCGAGCAACAAAATCCTGGCCGCCAACACTTGAATAGACCATCGTTTCAGCGCCCAGAAGTTCAGAAACATCGACCTTGGCTGAAATTTTTGTTCCTTCCGATGACTCAATAAAGATTGGCTCGTCATGAATGTCTTCTGGACGTACTCCCATGACAATATCTTTTCCAACATAGCCTAGATCACGAAGGTATTTCATTTTTCCTTCCGGAATGGAAATAGCGATATTTTCAATCGAAAACTTGCCATCACCAAGCTTCCCTTTAAAGAAGTTCATAGCTGGTGAACCAATAAACCCGCCAACGAAGATATTTTCAGGTTTCTCATAAACTTCTTTAGGGGCACCAATTTGTTGAATGATTCCGTCCTTCATAACAACAAGGCGGGTGGCCATTGTCATTGCTTCTGTTTGGTCGTGCGTTACGTAAATGGTCGTTGTTTGCAGACGTCGGTGAAGTTTGGCAATTTCTGCACGCATTGCTACACGAAGCTTTGCATCAAGGTTGGAAAGCGGTTCATCCATTAAGAATACTTTTGCATCGCGGACAATGGCACGTCCTAATGCAACACGCTGACGTTGTCCGCCTGATAACGCTTTTGGCTTACGGCTTAGGTATGTCTCAAGACCGAGGATTTTTGCTGCTTCTTTCACCCGGCGATCGATTTCATCCTTTGGAAACTTGCGAAGCTTAAGTCCAAATGCCATGTTATCATAAACAGTCATATGCGGATATAAAGCATAGTTTTGGAAAACCATCGCAATATCGCGGTCTTTAGGTGCGACATCGTTCACTCGTTTTCCGTCGATATAAAAGTCACCCTTGGAGATATCTTCAAGTCCGGCAATCATCCGTAATGTTGTTGATTTTCCGCAACCAGATGGTCCAACAAACACGATGAACTCTTTATCCTCAATATGTAAGTTGAAATCTTCTACAGCTGTAACTTTGTTATCATAGATTTTATAAATATGTTCCAGTGCCAATTCTGCCATTTTTGCTGCCTCCATTACGTTGTATTTATTGATTTAAGTTTAGCAGTTGAAAGCGTTTTACAATATGGGCAGAGTGCACAAACTTTCCAGGACCATTTTTAGGCACATTGTTAATGGGAGTCCTCTAATTCGAATATCAGACAAGCTAAAAAAACAGTAAAAGCACTGTAAAAATCTTTCAATTGAATTCCAGTTTTATCAGTAAATTTATCAACACGATATTGCAGAGTATTTCGATGAACATATAGCTTCTTAGCTGTTAAGCTGGCATTTAAATTATTTTCAAGGAAGGATTTGATCGTAGCAAACATTTCACTGTCATCCTCAAATACATCAACAAAAGCTGCGATTAACTTTTGTTTGACTTGATCAGGGATATGATGAGCTACAAAAAAAGGAAATACCCGCTCAAAAGAATACACAGTTCCAGTTCCAAGGAGGCTCTGAGCGAAGATAAAAAATGCTTTTTCCTCCTGAAAGATCTTAGATAAATGATTATTAAAAAGGTTTTGTTTACCATAATAAAAGCTAACTTTTAAAAAAAAGTCGCTTTCTAACGTTTGAACTAATGAAATAAACTCCTTTTCTGTCAGAGAGATGGATTTTTGCTGAGATTTTTCAATGACAATTCCGTTGTTGGGATTTTCCCAAATAATCAGTACATCCGAAAAGAAACCTTTTAGAGCAGATTCAAATTCGCTTTTTTCAACATTGGTGCCGTCTATTTGAAATTGGATCATCCGAATATATGACCCATGCCCATCCGCAGGCGGCATTCCATTTAAAAATAAAAAATCGAACCAATGTAGTTCTTGTGGGGATAAAGAATTGGATTCCTTCGCGTTGGAATAAGGTTCATAATATACATAGATTGTTTTAAGCAGTTCAAATTCCCTTTCACTTAAATCGTTTTTGGGAATACCGATCCATTGATTATTTGATCGGTCATAGAAAAAAGCTAAATGCGATTGGGATAAAGCTTGTGATGGCTTGTCTTGATCTAATACGGCGTTGGGAAATAAAGTAAGTAACTTTGTCAACATAAGCATTTCTCCATTTAAAATAATTCCTTATATTATAGCAAAAAAGAATTAAAAAAAGCTGAACCATTGAAGGTTTTTCACCTTACTGATTCAGCGGCTTGGTTAACGAATTTTAATCGAGTTTATTGGGAGGTTGCTCTGCATGAAAGTCATGCGCTTCTTCTATATTTTTCGCGCCTTCTCGATTATGAACAGAACCTCCGGCTAGGCCTTCATTCATCATTCTGTCGATATCCATAAAGGCTTTATCCCTGCCTTCGTATAATGAATCATTTAGGATCTTTGTCTTCTTCTCCATCCTGCCACTCCTTTTT
>JAUZQA010000286.1 GCA_030705665.1 Bacillota bacterium | reverse complement strand
GCTGTTTTTCAGTTATTTTTATAATTACCTTGGACAAGGTATCTCTTCTCTGTTCGATCGCTTTCATAATCCACTGGAAATCTTTGAGTTTTTCCTGAAGAAATCTATTTACTAGAGGATCCTCATTCCCGGAAAACTTCTTGTAGTATGATGAATTAAAATTCATTTTTGGAATGGATGCCTCACTTAAACGGACAGAAATTCCTTTTTCCGTTACTTCGATAATGGCATCAGGAATAATGAAATGAGTTTGGTCTGTTGCAAATTCCAACCCTGGCTTTGGATTTAGTTTTTGAATGAAATCAAATACGTTTTGAATTTCTACCATCGAAACCTTCAATTCTTTGGAAAGATGAACCCATTTTTTTTCAGCAAATAACACAAAATAGTCAGAGATTATTTTTATGGCAAGCTCGTCCTTTGGACTTTTACGCTTTATTTGAATAAGTAAGCATTCTTGTAGATTCCTGGCCCCAATTCCAGCCGGTTCCAGTTCTTGGATAGCGGCAAGACTTTCTTCTACCAGTTGTTTTGGAACATTCCTATTCATCGATATTTCCCCAATATCTCCTCGAAAATAACCATTTTCATCGAAATTTTGCAAAAGAATTTTAATCATCGTTAGTTGCGTTCTGGAGAAATCCTTTAAATTCAATTGTGATAGCAGCTGTTCGTCAAGTGGCACGGAATTGTCAACCACTTGTTCAATCCATTCGGACTTGTTTCTTTCAGCTGTCCACTTCTTACATCTATTTTGGATTGGTGCATCTCTTAACGAGATAAGTGGATTTTCGAGGGCCTTGGACTCGAAATAACTAGTCAATTCCTGTGCCGAATATTGCAGCAAAGCAATCGCCTGTGATAATTCTGGTGTCATTGTATGCTTTAACGTTTGTTGTTGCCATAATCCAGCTTCTAAATTCATGATCAGATCCTCCTTCATCCATTTTTTAGAATGCAAAACAGTAAGATGTAATAAGATGCTGTCCCTGCTTGATGCCCGAAATCCACATCACAGTTGCTAAATTTGTCTTCCTTTTAAAACTTGTATTCAGTTTATCTATATTAGAAGGATATTTTTTTACAAATGCAATACAAGTTAATGCTATGTCAAATATTGTTCATAAGTTTCAAAAACTCATCGATCTAATAATTGGTAAATTAAACGTTCCAGGTTCCATAAATGGCTTTAGATAAACCGCATTGATTAGATAGCATCTTTTAAATGATCAAACAGAGTATTTGCAAAACAATTCTATTAAGAAAAAAAGGCACGGGAAATCCCATGCGAAGAGGTTTTTTGGAATAAGCAAGATAGTCAAAGCATGATGCATATATCCATGTGTTTCAGTATAGTAGTAATGCAATTTTCATGCCAATAGCCCCAAAGGGTTGTTTTTAGAATTCTAGATAAAATTTAAAACTTTACAGTTTGTAAGTGTTTTAGATTCCCTCAGATGGATGGTTTGGCGAATTTTTTTCATATGAGGGCGAACATCTTTCCGGATGTTAACAAATATCCGGAAATTTATCAATGGAAAGATTTTTTCAAATCATCAGTTTAAAAAAGCCCAATATGGTTCCGTATGCATTAAGAAGATTCTCCTTTTTGTCAAAAAATTTTTACGCATTACAAAACAATCTCGAAGGCAAGCCAAAAAAGGCCATCAAAAATTTTTTACTTGTAAAAAAAATTTAACAATAACAATTAAAGAGTTCATTTTATTTTTCTCATTTTATGAAAAAACACAAAAAAGAGGCGGAAATTCCGCGTAGAACTCTTTTTCTTTGATACGAAATGGATCGAACGCCTGGCATGGTTTTTGCATTATATAAGTTTGACAAAGAGAAACCATGGATTTGTTTTTGTATTTAGTAGAAAAGGAGGTGGGATTTAAGAATTTTAAAATGGGAAGAAAATACAAACAAAAAAAGGCAGGGAAAATATTATGAAAATTAGTCAAACGAAGTATTTTGCAAGATTGATAGTACTTGGTTTTGCCAACCCTACAATTTATGTACTGCCGTACTTATATTACACATGGGGCAATCAAATGCTTGGTAGATACCACACTGACTTAACAACATTGGCTGGGTTAGTTGGCATATATGGAATTATAGCTTTAATTACGTATGTTCCATCTGGTATTTTAGTTGATATTTTTGGACCAAAGAGATTGTCGATTTTCTCATATATCACAACAACAGCGCTAATTCTAGTAAGTGCATTTGTAACGGATATTAGTGTATTAAAAATTATTTATATTGCATTGGGATTTACTACAATTTTAACATTCTGGTCACCATGGATTACTTCGGTAGCAAGAGCTGGTGGTTTAGAAAATCAAACGAAGTCTTTTGGATTTACCTATACATTCGTAGGACTTGGTGGAATTGTTGTAAACACTATACTTGTAAAAATCATTGGTAATACAAGTAGTGGAATTCAATCTGGGTTAATTGTCTTAGCAATAATTACAGCAATAATAGGCGTTTTATATGTGCTCTTATTTAAAGATATTGATATTCTAGAAGGCGAAGACGATGAAAATGCAAAATTCAAATTTTCAAGAGTAATAGAAGCGATAAAAATACCAGGATTATGGTATGCAGGACTTGTTGTGTTTGCTTTCTATTCATTACTTACAACAACAAGTGTATTTAACCAATTATTAACAAACACTTACGGAATGTCTAATGAACAAGCATCGTTTATTGCAGTATTCCGTACAAACGGACTTGGTTTAATAGCTGGTCCAGCATTAGTATTTGTTGTATCTAGATTTAAATCTACAGGTAAAACATTACTAGCAACAGCGATTGTTGAAGCAGTATTTGTTGCGGCAATTATGCTTTTACCAAAAAGTACATCTTATGTTATGCCAGCTATGATTGTCGTATTGGCGATAGCATTCTTGCAACTTGGTGCTCGTGCAATTTATTTTGGCCAAATTGGTGAAGCAGGAATACCTGACCATATTTTAGGTACAGCTTCTGGGATAATTTCATTAATTGCATACTCTTCGGATATATATATGCCCCAACTAGTAGCAGGAATGATCACAGATAAAGCTGGAAAAATTATTTCTTCTGGTTATCACACAGTTTACATGCTTCAGTTTGGATTATTAGCAATGGTAGTATTATTTAGTTTACTTGTTTGGAGAGAATCTAAAAAAATAAAGCTAAAGGAATAAAAGATTTCACAGCGGCATAATGCAAGATGAAAACTATCAGAAAATAGGGTGTTAACTCATGAAACAAACTAAAATTCTGGTTGAAAAAAATGTGCCATGTAAGATGAGAGATGGTGTCGTCCTTTATGCGGATATTTATCGACCGGAGAAAGAGGGAACTTTTCCAATTTTGTTAACAAGGCTTCCTTACAGTAAAGACTTGCCGCATTATTCACATCGGTATTTAGACACGAATCGACTCGTGGAAAATGGATTCGTCGTGATTATTCAAGATGTCAGGGGCCGATTTCAGTCGGAAGGAGAATTCCAATCATTTAAACAGGAAGCAAATGATGGATATGATACCGTAGAATGGGCAGCAGCACTTCCGTTTTCAACAGGAAAAATTGGCATGTTTGGCATGTCCTATTATGGGTATACGCAGCTTATGGCAGCAGTACAGAAGCCTCCTCACTTGGATGCTATATTTCCAGCAATGACGTTAAATGATCTGAGAAATGGATTTAATTACCGGAATGGTGTTTACCTGACAGGTTTGTCAGAAACGTGGTCACTCGAGTCAATCGCTCCTGATTTGCTGAAGCGAAAACACGAAAACCCGCAGGAAAGAAAAAAGGCCATCCGGAAGCTTGCCGCCAGTCTTAATAACATAGAAAATTTGTACAACCTTGCTCCGGTTAATCAATGGCCTCCATTGAAAGAACTTGGTGTAGCGGGTTACTTTTTTGAAGAATTATCCCATCCAATAGAAGATGAAGATTATTGGAAGGAGTCGAGCATTGCCGACAAATACCCGAAATTGGATGTACCGGCCTTTCATTTAAGTGGCTGGTATGATTGTTTTACCGGCCCGACATTAACGAATTATGTGGAAATGACAAAAACGGGAAAACATCAAAAACTGATTGTCGGGCCATGGGGGCATGGATACTTTGCATCTGTGCAAGGTGAATGCTCCTTTGGGGTACATGCTTCTGGTGATTGGATTGATTTGGAGGAAAATATTACGGACCTCCACATTCGCTGGTTTAACCATTGGTTAAAAGGAATGGATACTGGTTTAGAAGCAGAGGCACCTGTTAAAATTTTTGTCATGGGAGTCAATGAATGGCGGGATGAAATGGAATGGCCGCTTGAAAGAACCCAATATACGAATTTTTATTTGCACAGCAAGGGACAAGCAAATACAAAAAATGGTGATGGCCATCTTTCAATAATTCAGCCTGAAGACGAGGAGACAGATCATTATATTTATGATCCGACCCATCCGGTACCGACAAAAGGCGGAGGTACATTATTTGCGGCATCGTTGGCCATGGGCAACGGTCCGATTGATCAAAGCTTGAATGAAGAAAGAGAAGATGTACTAGTCTATTCATCAAACCCGTTAACAGAAGCAATGGAAGTGACAGGACCGATAAAAGTAAAGCTATGGGCTTCAACAGATGCAAAGGATACCGATTTCACTGCCAAGCTTGTGAATACTGCTCCTGATGGAAGGGCAATCATATTAACAGAAGGAATTGTGAATGCAAAATATCGAAACGGCAATAAGCCTGAAAAGGAATTGAATGGGGAAATTGTTGCATATGAAATCGATCTTTGGGCAACAAGCAATGTGTTTTTGCCGGGGCATCAAATCACGCTGGAAATTTCTTCGAGCAGCTTTCCTCAGTATGCGCCAAATTCAAATACCGGGAAATCAATGCATGAGAGTAAAGAGGCTGTGAAAGCACAGCAAATGATTTATCATAATGAGAAATATCCTTCTCATTTGATATTGCCGATTATTCCGATAAAGAGCTAATGAACAGGTATCTATGAAATTTTTTAGCGATGATCCATAGAATGACAGTTTAAAAAAATATATTCAGCCAAACGACAGGTAGAAAGAAGAAAACCTGTCGTTTTTTCTATGTATAGCTTCATTTAGATTTAACCCTCCAAAGTATTTTCACCAAATTTACACATTTTAAATTCAACAAAAATGTCGTCCTGAACCTTTATATGTTCGGAAGTGTCTCCTACTTGTCAAAAATTTTTTACATACTATATCACCCTCTCGATGACAACCGATCAGAGGCCTACAAAAATATTTTACATGTAAAAAAATTTTGACAGCAACGAATTTTGAGCTTATTTTGTTTTCCTTATTTAATTTCAAACCCCACATTTAAGGCATAAATTCGCGTAAAAATCATTTTCTTTTACACGGGATCTGGCACAGTACTTGCATTATATATAGTCGACAAGGAAAAAACATGGTTTCTCTTGTCAAAAAAGGTACTGCCAAACTTCGTTAGTAAGAATTGCAGAGTTCCTCGAATGGGGAGCAATGACAAAGAATTCAAAAAATATTGGGAGGGCGAAATAATGGATTTTAGACTTACAGACGAGCAGGAATTACTAGTAAAGGGTATTCGAGAGCTAATGGCCAGAGAAAACTGGGACAGTTACTTTGCAGACTGTGATGCCAACAGTAAGTACCCGGAAAGATTTGTAAAAGAACTGGCTGAAATAGGTATTGACAGTCTTTTATTACCAGAAGAGCATGGTGGTTTTGGT
>JAUZQA010000285.1 GCA_030705665.1 Bacillota bacterium | reverse complement strand
GGGTGCTTGCGCTAAGTACTCCACATCGTTATTTTTATTATGCATGATTTACTGTTTCAATAGTAATCTTTTTAAAGTGAATTCCTAGGTTGGATAAAAACATATATATCCACCCTGTTTACTGTGAATTAAATTATAACCTCATTACTTATAAAATTCCACTGTTAAATTATTAAAAAGAGGGAGACCTTTGTATAGCTGCCCCCTCCTCTAGATTCTTTTCTCTATGTTACCTTGACCTTCCTTTTCGCGCTCGTTCGGTCACATAAGAGGTTATTTCAGTATATAAACGATATCTTCTTCAACCTCGACGGGATAAATCCTCACTTGGCCTTCATCAGGGGCTTGAACCTTTCCATCGATCAAAGATATTTTCCAGTCATAGATGGCATCAAAAATATATTCACCGCTGACAAGACCGTCTGATAGGATCCCGCCCCTTGGGTTGGGGCTGCGGTTTTCAATTGCCCGCACCGTGCCATCGGTCAGCTTAAATAAACCTAAATTAGTATCGTTGATATTCACTGCATATCCAGCTTTTAAGGGCAGTTCAGAATAACGAGCCACTGCTACACGTGTAATGGTTTGGTTCATTTTGATTCACTCCCTACTAAAATCTCATGCTTGGCATAATATTTGTGTTGAATTTCTTCACTTTGGATGGCTTCATTCCAAGGTTCAATATACTTGCTTAGTGTCTTGTCCATACGCTCATTCAATGCTTTTCTCGTTTCTTCGTTTGCCAAAACTTCCTGAACCTGTTGAAGTCCTACTCGTTCAAGCCATTTTGATGTTCTCTCTAAATAATTAGCTGTTTCTCGATAATATTGGAGGTAAGCACCAGCGATTTCCATAACCTCATCCTGTGTTTTTACCGTAATCAAGTGATCACCAGGACGAAGATCAACCCCGCCGTTTCCGCCGACGTAAATCTCCCAGCCTCCATCAATGCCTACAACACCTAAGTCTTTAATTCCAGCCTCAGAACAGTTTCTTGGGCAGGCAGATACGCCCATTTTTACCTTATGTGGTGTATCCAGACGTTCAAACTTCTTCTCAAGTTCAATTCCTAATGCCATTGAATCTTGCGTTCCGTAGCGGCAGTATTTTGCGCCTACACATGTTTTTACCGTTCTTAGCGTTTTACCATATGCATATCCTGACGGCATATCAAGATCAGCCCAGATGTCAGGTAAATCTTCTTTTTTAACACCAAATAAACCAATTCGCTGGCCACCTGTTAATTTAACAAGTGGTACATTGTATTTTTCAGCAACTTCCCCGATTGTTTTCAAATCTTGTGCTGTTGTTACTCCGCCATACATTCTTGGAATAACCGTATATGTTCCGTCCTTTTGAATGTTAGCATGCATTTTTTCATTGACGAGACGGGAATCACGGTCATCTTTGTACTCATCCATGTGGATCATGCCAAGTAAATAGTTAAGGGCAGGGCGGCATTTTGTGCAGCCTTCTTCATTTTTCCATTCGAGCACATTCATAACTTCTTTAATCGTTGTTAAGCCTTTTTCCTTAATTTCAGCAACTACTTCATCGCGGCTTAAAGTAGTACAGCCGCAAAGGCTGGTCTTTTGAGCGGATGCATCAAATTTATCACCAAGGGTATGGGCTAAAATTTGACTCACCATTGGTTTGCAGCGGCCGCATGAACGGCCTGCATTGGTGCATTGACTTACTTGATCAAGGGTAGTTAAACCCTGAGA
This sequence comes from Bacillota bacterium, assembly GCA_030705665.1. The sequence goes on along the minus strand of JAUZQA010000285.1, from coordinate 4,040 downwards.
GTGAATGGCTTCAACAATTGAACCTTTTGTCACACCGTTACAGCCGCAAATTAATTCATCATCCGGCATTGATGCTACATCGTTGCTGTCGCCGCCGCCATCTTGCGCTTGAAGAATCGAAGTACTTGTCATGCCGCTAATGTCTTCTTTTTTGGTCAGCATTCGGAATAGCTTGGTGCTGTCTTTCGTATCACCATAGAGAACAACCCCGACGATATTGTTATCTCTGATAAGAATTTTTTTATATACTCCATCAAAATCATTATGAATTTTAATCGCTTTTGTTGTGTTATCTTCAAAAATTTCTCCCGCTGAGAACAAGTCTACTCCCGCAACCTTTAATTGCGTACCAGTAATAGAGCCTTCATATGGATTTGTTTCATTGCCGCAGATTTTGCTTGCCAGCACTTTTCCTTGCTCATAAAGTGGAGCAACAAGACCGTAGACAATCTCACGGTGTTCAGCACATTCCCCAACTGCGTATATATTTTCCACAGCTGTTTCCATAAAGTCGTTAACCATAATTCCCCGGTTAACAGAAATACCACTGCTTTTTGCGATTTGCGTATTCGGTTTAATTCCAATCGCCATGACAACCAAATCGGCTTTGGTTTCTGTTCCATCTTTAAAGCGGAGACCTGTAACCCGATCATCTCCGAGAATCTCAACCGTTGCTTTTTCCATTAAGAATTTCATACCCTGCCGCTCAAGTTCTTTTTTCAACATCGATGATGCAACGGGATCAAGCTGGCGCTCCATTAAATCCGCCATTAAGTGTACTACTTCAACCTCCATACCCAGGTTCAGCAAGCCTCTGGCTGCTTCAAGTCCAAGCAGTCCTCCACCAATAACGACTGCCTTTTTATAATCACGGGCCTGATTGATCATCATTTCACAATCATTGATATCACGAAAACCTGTTACCCCTTTTTTGTCTGCACCTGGGATTGGTAAAATAAACGACTCAGAACCTGTTGCGATGATCAGTTCATCGTACGCTGCAACAAGGCCGTTTGCGGTCATCACTTGCTTTGCTTGTACATCTATTTTTTCGACAGTCTCACCTGTATATAATTGAATTTGGTTTTCTTCATACCATTCTAATGAATTGATGATAATCTCATCAAAACTTGTATCCCCTTGGAGGATGTTGGATAGTTTAATACGATTGTAGTTTGGGTATGGCTCTTTCCCAAAAATAGTAATTTCAAATTTTTCAGGTGCAATCTTGATAATTTCTTCAATTGTTCTTACACCGGCCATTCCATTCCCGATCATGACAAGCTTTTTCTTATTCATCGTTGATCTCTCCTTTATTGATTCGTGATTTATATTTAAATATCGCTTGATTGACGTTTTCTCTATGTGAATATTGTAAACTCAAGTCATACTAAAAATTTGTGAAGTACGTCACATTTTCGAATAATAATGTGAATAATTTCACATTATTGTCATAATAATTATATAAAAAAAGCAAGTACCAATTATTCAGGTACTTGCGCTAAGGATAAACTAATAGATATGCACATATGGTTCACTTTGATTGGCTTTACGTTCAATCAATGCTTCCGGACCATCAACGGAACTCACGTTTACCGTGACAGCAATATATTTTGGAAAGTGCTCCATCACCAATCCTGTTACATATTGGGTGAAACCAATAGCTTCTGTTTTTCCATAGAACTGAATTGGAATGTTAATATCAAGATTTTGAAGCTGATCATCTACATAGAACGCCTTCCCAATGACACCATTGAAATTAGGGAAGTATTGTTCGACGTCCTGTTTGAAGTTTAAGAATGATGTCAAATCATCACGATGGTCATTTTGTGCTTCAGTAGAAGGAAATAAGGAATACTTTTCATTAATACTGTTCCAACTGCCTAAGCTTGAACTGCTGTTATCAACTTCATTATAAGAAAAAAAGTTTCCCGGGATAACCGAAGACTTACTTTGTGCTTTAAATAAAGCAAACGTAATCGGAATATCTTTTAGATCTTTCATGTCTCTCAATTTGGTTAAGATTTCTTGTGCCATTTCTTTCCCTTGGGCAGTCAGATCTTGATCTGAGATAGGTTTTTCATAGGTAGGGCCATACTGGACAGTTTGGTAATAATAGGTGGAATTTAATGCAAGGCCAATAACGATCCCGCCAAGCTTCACCGTATTATTGTTGTCTTTCACCATATAGTCATGTTCTAAAATTTGGGACAAATACATAGGGGTTGAATTATCCCCAGCTGTATCAGTCGGATTCAGCCCATCTTTATTTGAATCCATTTTTCGCCCGAGCCATGATGTTGCAGCAGTCTTGGAGATTTCCTGACCTTCACGGAAAAAATATTTGCTTGGATTAAATTTTCTTTGGGCTACTCTCATTAATCCTGTTTCAAATTCATCAATATCATATCTAGTATTTAAATTACTTACGACCATGCCTCGTGTTGCTCCCGGTACAAACGGCAAAATGGTTTGATAATAATCGCCAGAAATTTTATACTTTGGAATTATCGATTTCCCATTTGACTTTTTGTTCGTTTGAACCACATCATTTTGCTTTTGAAAATTTGGTGCACTGCATGCACTTAGCAAAAAGATCAGAGAAAAGGCGAGTAATGAGAGTTTTCTCACGTCGTTAACACCTCTTATTTTTCTAATTCTTCCAACAATTTCTCCTCATCCCACACTTCGATGCCAAGCTGCTCTGCTTTTGTCAGTTTTGATCCAGCATCTTCTCCAGCAATGACCAGGTCTGTTTTTTTACTTACACTCCCTGCAACATTGCCTCCCAAGCTTTCAATTCTTTCCTTTGCCTCGTTTCGACTAAGACGCTCCAGTTTCCCGGTTAAAACAACCGTTTTTCCAGCAAAAAAGCTGTCTGATTGATCCACGGAAACAGGCATTGGGCCTTTGTACTCCATATTTACTCCGGCTGTCACCAGCTCTTTAAGCAGCTCTTGCACTTCTTCCTTTTTAAAGAAAGCGGCAATCGAATCGGCCATTTTTTCGCCAATTTCGTTAATAGCTTTGAACTCTTCCTCGGTAGCTGCAGCTAACTTGTCCATTGTTCCGTAGGCTTGGGCAAGCGTTTTGGCTGCCTTGGCACCTACATGGCGAATTCCAAGTCCAAATAACAATTTTTCTAGAGAGTTTGATTTGGAAGCTTCAATCGCATTTATGAGATTGGAGACAGATTTCTCTCCCATTCTTTCAAGTCCGAGCAGCTGCTCACTTGTCAGCTTGTAGATATCAGCAACATCGACAATTAGTTTTTCGGAAAATAACTGACCTATTACTTTTTCACCCAAGCCCTCAATGTTCATCGCATCACGGGAGACAAAATGAATCAGGCCTTCGCGAATTTGTGCAGGACATTTTGGATTGATGCAGCGTAGGGCTACTTCACCCTCAAGCCGAACAAGCTCACTTTCACAATCTGGACAATGAGTAGGCATCTGGAAATCTACTTCCTCGCCTGTTCGTTGTTCGGCAATCACGTTAACAACCTCGGGAATGATATCACCCGCTTTTTTAACAACAACCTTGTCGCCAATTTTGATGTCCTTTTCACGGATTAAATCCTCATTGTGCAAAGAAGCACGCTGAACCGTTGATCCAGCTACTTTTACAGGTGCTAGCACAGCTGTAGGTGTTACCACACCCGTTCTTCCTACGTTTAATTCAATTGCTAAAAGCGTCGTTACTACTTCTTCAGCCGGAAATTTGAAAGCAATCGCCCATCGCGGACTTTTAGCTGTTGTCCCTAATTCACTTTGGTGCGCCAGAGAATCTACCTTAATCACGATCCCATCAATTTCATATGGAAGGTTCGGGCGTCTTTCTACCCAGCTATTCACAAATTCAAGCACAGCATCGATGTCAGTGCACTTTCTCCGCTCTTTATTTGTCTTAAATCCCAAGTGATCGAGGAAATCAAGGCCCTCACTATGGGAAACAACCCCGCTTTCACCAATATCGCCAATTCCATATAAAAATACATCAAGATTGCGTGTTGCGGCAATTTTGGGGTCAAGCTGACG
>JAUZQA010000284.1 GCA_030705665.1 Bacillota bacterium | reverse complement strand
TCGGCCTTGCAAAAATAAAAAAATGAATACAAACAGCAAAATGCCGATTATCAATTTCTTCACAGTAATACCCCCTAATAAAATTCATAACTAATTCTAATTTCTCCCAATCGAAAGAAAATATGTAAATATTATTCATGATTTTTGTTTAGGAGTGATGCGAACAAAAAAAAGCAACGCAAACTGCGTTACTTATCATCGTTGTTGATCAATTCTCAAATCATAAGAAAAAGGATAGGTGGTAAGCGCTTTCAAATAACCCTTCGAGTTTTATGCCATTGTTTGGAAGCGGCATTCAAATATATAACATTACTACAATCATGTTGGGGAACAACTTCTTCTAGATGATTTTTTTTAATAAAAAACATTCCTATCGATGTTAGAACAAATAAAATGATGTACAAGCATAATCCGGCAATTGCAGTAAGAATAAAAAACAGGATGTACCGGAACATACCGGCAAACTCACTTAATCCTAGATCAAATTGCATAGTCTGCACTTCCTTTTTTTTTAGATACAAAATAAAAACAAAGTTCAATATCATTCATTGCTGCTAAAAAGATAGGGAAAATTATTTATTATCAAACTAAAAAAATGATCCTGCTTCATTTGTATCATAAAAATTCCATTTAATCTCCCGAAATTTTTGTGAATTTATTTTCCTTATCTAATCAACTAGAACCTTATTGAAAGAGGGTGCATGGACGGGTAGGAAGGGAAAAACAAAAGAAAAGACCTATGATCAATGAAAATGATCATGGGTCTTTTCTCTTTACTTATATTTTATTGATCCGTCACTTAATTGTTTCGGAACAAATCCGGCCTTTTCCAAGTCTTTTAGCAATTCTTTTGTTTCTGCATCTTTTAGTTGAGATAAAACATCCATTCCAGTAAACGAGTCTTGAATTTGATAAGGGAATGTATTGCTCACTTTCACATAATTTGATAGAACAACCATTCTCTGGTTTAAATCCTTAATAAATAATCCTTTATGTCTCTGGAAACCTTTTGGGGCAGATAGACGGTTTGCCTGATCAATTAAGTTTTGAACATCATTTTTAGCATTTTCGATATTTACACTGTATTTGTCAATAGGTGTGACGTATAGCTTGTTGCGTATACTCTCAATAGTATCACTGCTGTCTTTGTCGATCCAATTTACTTCTTTAATATAAGCCTGAATTTTTTGATGTTCCTTCCCGTAGTGTAAGTCATAATAGGCTTTGGCATCGTCTGAAAAAAAATAATAAACAAATGAGAAGATGAGTAAAACGGAGATGAGTGGAATGAATCCATATGGTCTTTTTAAAAGCATTTTATCCGCCTCCCGCGACTATATTACTATATTATTCGAGGGATCTATTTATTTTTCGAGACACAATTTATGTCAATATCGAGAACAAATAATAGATAAAAGGTTTTTTTGACAGGAAATAGTTTGTGACTTATGAATTTCCTATTACTAGAAATGTTAGAGGGATTTCCCACTTTTAAATCGAATATGTTAACACATAACATCGAAAACCTGTAGGGGAGTGGAAGAAAACGTGAAAACACGAATAACTGAAATCTTTGGTATTGAATATCCAATTGTGCAAGGAGGGTTAGCATATCTTGCTTATGCGGAATTAGCTGCAGCCGTTTCGAATGCCGGAGGACTTGGGCAAATTACGGCTGCAACTTTGCGGACACCAGAAAAACTGCGTGATGAAATTCGGAAAGTACGGACACTTACGAATAAGCCGTTTGCCGTAAACTTTGCGATTGCAAGGCATGATGGGCAATATATGGATTTGTTAGAAGTTATTATTGAGGAAAAGGTACCAGCAATCTCTATTACTGGTGCAAACCCACAGCCTGTTTTTGAACGCATAAAAGGAGAAAATATTCGTACACTTGTCCTCGTAGCCGGTGTTAGACAAGCACAGAAAGCAGAGCAATTGGGTGCAGACGCTGTTATGGTGGTTGGACAGGAAGGAGGAGGACATTTAGGACGCGATGATATTGGCACGATCGTTCTTACTCCTCGAGTTGTCGATTCTGTATCGATCCCGGTTTTGGCAAGTGGAGGGATTGGAGATGGCCGAGGTTTATTAGCGGCACTAGCTCTGGGAGCAGAGGGTATTGAAATGGGTACTCGCTTTATTGCTACACAAGAGTGCATTCACGCAAATGAAAAATATAAGCAAGCCATCCTCCAGGCAAAAGAGACGGATACCGTTATTATTAAAAAAACAATAGGTGCACCAGCAAGAGCCCTGAAAAGTGGATATACTCTGGATATTGTTGAACGTGAAAAGGGTGGAGCAACCTATGAAGACCTGCAGGATTTCATTAGCGGAAAAGCAAATTGTAAGTATATCTATGATGGAAATGAAACAGAAGGTTTCGGATGGGGAGGGCAGGTCATCGGTTTAATTAACAATATTCCTACAGTTCAGGGGTTATTTGATGAGATGATTCTTACGGCAGAAAAAGGATTGAGCCGTATGGAAAATATTATCGGAGAGCGGACCTGTAAATAGTAAAATATTGTCCTAAACCGAAGGTAACACAAAAATAGGGACGAAAAGATTTTCGTCCCTTCTATGATAAATATGAAAAGATATTAACTACGCTGCAACGATGAAGTAACAAAGGACATTCCAAAAGCAGTTAGGGATGGCAAATCACCTTTAAACAGGTAAATCCGTCAACATCGTTTCTTTTAACGGATCAGACTCTGCTCCCCAATCATGGATTTTGGCGCAGGCTGTCTCTGCTTCTAAAAGGGAATCATATTCTTCACAGTATTCTGCATCCTCACCAGCTAAACGAAGAAGATAGCCCAATCCCACAAAAAACTTCCCATTACTTTCATAAATGGGATGAAACTCCACGCGTTCAATCCATTTGGCTTCACTCATTTTGAGAAAAACCGTTTTCCCCATGGCAAACCACTCCCTTCTTTTCTAGAGAAGAAGCTAGTCTATGGTGTAATCCTTCATATTTTATTTTACCTTTATTAACGAGTATTTTGAACTATTATGGGGTGGTGGAAAAGCTTTTTGATTTTATACCTATAAATAAAATGTATAAGTTAGTTATCTTATAACTCTTTAAGCTATAATGAGTACATTACCTACATAATGGAGGGGTTTAAATGGAAAGCTTTCACTTTTCAGTAAATGGAAAATGGAAAGGGGATCGAAATGGAGCAGGGAGTATTCAGACGAATGGCATGAGTATCGATGTTTCTGCCCCCAAAGAACTGGATGGTCCCGGGAGTGGATCAAATCCTGAGGAATTGCTGACATCTGCAGCTAATAATTGTTACATGATTACATTAGCGGCTATGCTCAGCAATCGAAAAATCGAATTGGATCATTTTGAAGTAGTATCCGAAGCCCAGGTTGACCGCATAGAGGGAAAGCTGCAATTTAAACAAATCATTCATAAACCGGTCATGTACATGAAAGCCGGTTCGGACGTTTCTTCAGAAAAATTGGAAGAACTAGCGATTCGAGCCGAAAAAGCTTGTTTTATTTCAAAGACTTTAAGAGGGAATGTAGAGGTTTCGGTTGAACCTAAAGTAATTAGTCTGTAGATTTTATATTTAAAAAAACTTATGAAAGGGCCTTTTGGTCCTTTTTTTTATGAAAAGTGGAAAGAGAATATATTTATAATCTCATGAGTAAAAATCACTATTTTTTAAATTTTCAGATAAATAGTTGTAAGTTTGAAGGATTTCTCTGCGTTTCTGTTTAATATGTACGATATATAACTGTACTGTAAAGGAGGGAGTGAATTGAAGGAATACCCCACAAAGGACATTGCAGAAATAGTAGGAATATCAGGACAGAAAGTGCGAAAATATGCTCAAGCATTAGAAAAGGCAGGATATGCCATTACGAGGAATGACCGGGGTTTTCGAATTTATAATGACAATGACATCCCTTTATTTCAAGAAATGAAAAAACAGTCTAGTGAAACAGGAATGAATGTGGAACAAATTGCTTTAACATTATTAAATCCCCAAAAAATACATTCAAATCCAGATAACTCGGAAGTAGTTACACCAATGCAAAATGAGGTAAAAAAACCGGATTTACCGCAAATCGAAGATGAACGCTACCAACTTTTAGTAGATGAAATTAATTCATTAAAACAACTTATAACCGAACAACAAAAATATATTGATGATCGCATTGAACAACAACGCGATCTCAAGTATATAGAATTATTGAGAAAATCACAGGAAGTAAAAAAAGCTGATTTAGAATTAGCAGCTGCCCAAGAGAAAGAAAAGAAAAAAGGCTTTTTTAGTAGGCTTTTTAATTTGTAAATCAAATACTTTCAATAAAGAAGGTTTGAACAAATTGAACAGATGTTTTTCCCTTCTTTATTGTTTTCCCTACTTTAACTAAAGCAAAACTTTTCAGTTGACAGATTGAACTGTAAATATTAAAATTACAGTATAATGTTTGTAAATTATTTGAACTTGAGACCCAAGGATGACAATGATATGGTAATTTTAAATTTTTTATTTCAAAACTGTAATTAAATTTATTACATTTAGATGTGATTATCAACAAAAAAATGCGGAAGGGTGCATAGGTATGGTCAATCTATATACAACACCAAGCTGTACATCGTGCAGAAAGGCAAAGGCCTGGCTTGAAGAAAACCAGATTAACTATGTGGAAAGAAATATTTTAGCTAATCCACTAACAGTCGATGAGATTAAAGCTATTCTTCGCTTGACTGAAGATGGGACAAACGAAATTGTTTCTACCAGATCAAAAACTTTTCAGGAATTAAATATTAATATTGAATCTCTTCCACTTAATGAATTTTATCATTTAATCATTAAGTACCCTCAAATGTTGCATAGGCCAATTATACAAGACGAAAAAAGATTACAGGTTGGTTATAACGAGGAAGAAATTCGAAGCTTTTTGCCCCGTAAGATTCGTACATTTATAAATGCCGAATTGCGGAAAGTTGCCAATTAATAATAGCATTTACTATGCCTTACGGTTATAGCTAATCCCTTGACCTGTTCGAAGCATTTTTTGAGGTTTTTGTTAAATAATAAGAACAATTGAAGGAAGAGTTTTAGTTTTAATTGGAAGGAGATATAAAGATGATTGAAGTAACTGTTAAAGTGAACTATAAAGAAAAAAATTATCAAACTAATGTCATTGTAAACAAGGAAATGCCATGGGAAAAAATAAAAAGAATCGCAGAGGAACAAGTCAAAAAACAGTGGAATATTTAAATGTTTACACACAAACGTCTAAATAATTGACAAGTCATTCTGTAACCTTTACTATTACAGTACTTTAGACTACAAAGTTAGTTGTTTTTAGGAGGCAAGCCATGAATAGTGATTTTACTCTTGCCATTCATAGTTTAACTTTTCTTGCGCTGCAACCAGATCGAATGTCAACTAGCGATGCTATCTCAGATAGTGCTAGTGTCCACCCGGTACGCATTCGAAAAGTGTTAAGTTTATTAAAAAAACATGGAATTATAAAATCAAAAGAGGGAACTGGCGGCGGTTTTATTTTCGCAAAAGATCTAAGCGAAGTAAATCTTTGGGATATCTATAGGATTACCTCTGAAGGTGCGCTGCAGCCTAAATGCCCAGAATCAAATAAAAAGTGCATTGTAGGCGCAAATATGCATAAAGTCTTATTTAACATTTTCTTGGATGCTGAAGAACATTTAGGTGAATATTTAAAGGACTATACGATCAAAGAAGTGGTTGATCGTATTATTCGTTAATCAGTT
>JAUZQA010000283.1 GCA_030705665.1 Bacillota bacterium | reverse complement strand
GTGTTCGAAATTTGAATCGCTCTGTCTGGACGGAAATTATAGAAAATAACAGCGTCGTTATCTTGGATCGTTGCAACAGGCTGTCCATCTTCTTTTGTCACCACAGATGGAAGAACGAATTCGTCAAAAATTCCGTGCTCATAAGAGTCTTTCACTACATCAAGTGGATTGTTGTAGGAAGGACCTTCACCGTACACCATTGCACGATAAGATTTTTCAACGCGCTCCCAGCGCTTGTCACGGTCCATTGAATAATAGCGGCCGGAAATGGTCGCAAATTCTCCAACGCCGTACTCCTTCATTTTATCCAGTGTTTCCTGAATATATGTTTCTGCTGTTTTTGGACCTACGTCACGGCCGTCAAGGAAAGCATGGACATATACTTTTTTAAGGTCATGATCTTTTGCAAGTCTAAGAAGTGCAAACATATGATCAATATGGCTGTGAACACCGCCATCAGATAATAGACCAAAAAGATGCAATGCTGTATCATGTTTTTTCACATGGTCAATCGCGCCAAGGAAGGTTTCATTTTGAGCAAATTCTCCTTCACGGATGGCGATACTTACACGTGTTAAATTTTGATAGACAACCCTTCCGGCACCAATATTGGTATGACCCACTTCTGAGTTACCCATTTGTCCGTCTGGAAGACCCACAGCTTCACCGCTTGCAAACATATGGGCGTTCGGGAACTCTTTCCAAAGTCGATCAAAATTTGGTTTTTTCGCCTGTGCTACGGCGTTTCCTTTAACTTCACTTCTGCACCCAAAACCATCAAGGATGATTAAGGCTACGGGTGATTTACTCATAACTTCCTGCCTCCACTAATTCTAAAAATGATTGTGCTTCAAGGCTAGCGCCGCCAACAAGAGCACCATCAATGTCCGGCTGGGCCATATACTCTTTAATATTTCCTGGTTTCACACTTCCGCCATACTGAATTCTTAAAGCTTCAGCTGTTTCCTGTGAAAATTGTTCAGCCACTACCTTGCGAATTAGAGCACAAACCTCATTTGCATCTTGTGATGTTGAGGATTTTCCTGTTCCAATGGCCCAAATAGGTTCATAAGCAATAACGGTTTGTTTAACTTGTTCAGTTGAAAGACCCGCTAAAGCCTTTTTCACTTGGTCGCCAACTAATTGCATGGTTTCGCCATTTTCGCGCTGCTCCAATGTTTCACCCACGCAAACGATTGGCAATAGGTTGTATTTAAATGCTGCTAAGGTTTTTTTGTTTACTGTTTCGTCTGTCTCATTAAACATCTCGCGACGTTCAGAGTGTCCGATGATGACGTATTTAACGCCTAAATCCTCAAGAGCTTTTGGGCTAACTTCGCCTGTAAAAGCACCCTGCTCTTCAAAATGCATCGTTTGTGCGCCAATGGCTACTTCAGTGCCTTTTGTTGCTTCTACAAGGCTGTTTAAAAATAAAGCTGGTGAACAAATAACTGATTCTACTTTATCACTAGAAGGAACACTGTTTTTTACTTCTTCTGCAAAACTGACTGCTTCGGAAAGTGTCTTATGCATTTTCCAGTTTCCTGCAATAATTGGTTTTCTCATGCTGCCCCGTCCTCTCATAAGTGTTGTGCAAAATGTACCGGTTTCGTGAATCGGCCGCTTCTGCTTCCTTACTTGTCGTTCAAAGCGACAACACCTGGAAGTTCTTTTCCTTCCATGAACTCAAGTGATGCACCGCCGCCTGTTGAAATATGACTCATTTTATCTGCCAGATTGAATTTTTCTACTGCTGCAGCTGAATCACCGCCGCCGATTACAGAATATGTTCCCTCTGAATCAGCAAGTGCTTGAGCAACTGCTTTTGTTCCATTGGCAAACTTGTCAATTTCAAAAACGCCCATTGGTCCATTCCAGATCACCAATTTTGATTTTTGAATCACATCACGGTAAATTTCTTCTGTTTTAGGTCCGATATCAAGTGCTTCCCAATCAGCAGGAATTTCTTCAATTGAAACAATTTTAGTATTTGCATCTGCTGAAAAATCATCTGCAACGATTGCATCAACTGGCACATAGAAATTAACGCCTTTTTCTTTTGCTTTTTCCATGAAGGATTTGGCCAAATCAATTTTGTCTTCTTCGAGAAGTGATTTTCCAATTTCATGGCCTTGTGCCTTAACAAAAGTGTAGGCCAAACCGCCGCCGATAATCAAATTATCAACTTTTTCCAAAAGATTTTCAATAACGCCAATTTTGTCTTTAACTTTAGCGCCGCCAATAATGGCTGTGAAAGGACGCTCCGGATTTGAAAGAGCTTTTCCAAGAACTTCAAGTTCTTTTTCCATTAAAAAGCCTGAAACTGCAGGAATATGATGGGCAATTCCTTCAGTGGATGCATGCGCACGATGCGCTGCACCAAAAGCATCGTTGACATACACATCAGCAAGCTCAGCAAATTGCTTCGCAAGTTCTGGATCGTTCTTTTCCTCGCCTGGATAAAAGCGAACATTTTCGAGAAGAAGAACATCTCCATCGTTCATGTCAGAAATTAAGGCTTTGACAGAATCTCCGTATGCTTCATCTGCTTTTTTTACATCTTTACCGAGCAACTCTGAAAGGCGAGCTGCTACAGGTGTTAAACGCATCTCTTCGACAACTTTCCCTTTAGGTCGACCAAGATGGCTTGCTAAAATAACTTTGGCTCCTTGCTCGATCAAATATTGAATCGTTGGAAGCGCGGCACGAATTCGTGTTTCATCGGTAATTTTTCCATCCTGCATTGGAACGTTAAAATCTACTCGGCAAAAAACGCGTTTTCCTTTCACATCTACATCTTTTAATGTCTTTTTGTTCATGCGCTTATAACCCTCCTGATTGTAAGTAGAAAAGGCATAGAAAAAAGGAGTGGGGAATTTCCCCGCTCCCCTTTGAAAAGCATTTAAAATAACCTTAGTCCATTATAGACGTTTCTCGACAAAATTTCCATAAACGTCCACTTTTGGCAAGATTAAAATCCTTTTTTAGCGATAAAGTCAACAAGGTCAACTACACGGTTAGAGTAACCAACTTCGTTATCGTACCAAGAAAGTACTTTTACCATGTTTCCTTCAAGAACCATTGTTGATAATCCATCAACAGTTGAAGAAACAGTAGCGCCATTGAAGTCTTTAGAAACTAATGGAAGATCTGTGTAAGCTAAGATTCCTTTTAATTCGCCTTCAGCTGCAGCTTTTAACTCTGCATTAACTTCTTCTGCAGTTACGTCTTTTTCAAGTTCTGCTACTAAATCAACTACAGAAACGTTTGAAGTTGGTACACGCATAGCCATACCATTTAATTTTCCTTTTAATTCTGGCAATACAAGTGCAACAGCCTTAGCAGCACCAGTTGTAGTTGGAATCATATTTTCTGCAGCTGCACGAGCACGACGATAGTCTTTATGAGGTAAATCTAAGATTTGTTGGTCGTTTGTGTATGAATGAACAGTTGTCATCATACCACGCTTGATACCGAATTTTTCGTTTAATACTTTTGCAAATGGAGCTAAGCAGTTTGTTGTACAAGAAGCGTTAGAGATAACATGATGGCTAGCTGCATCGTATTTATCTTGGTTAACACCCATAACGATTGTGATATCTTCGTTAGAAGCTGGAGCAGAAATAATAACTTTCTTTGCACCTGCTTCAAGGTGTTTTGCAGCGTCATCGCGTTTTGTGAAACGTCCAGTTGATTCAACAACTACTTCAACACCAAGTTCTCCCCAACCAAGTTGTGCAGGGTCACGTTCTGCAAGAACTTTTACTTTGTGGCCGCCAACTACAAGGTATTGCCCATCAACAGTTACATCCTCTGCAAGAGTACCGTGAACTGTGTCATATTTTAAAAGATGTGCAAGCATATTTGCATCTGTTAAGTCATTAATTGCTACGATTTCAACATTCGAGTTATTTAGAGCTGCACGGAACACATTACGTCCGATACGTCCAAAACCATTAATACCAACTTTTACTGTCATTTTATAGTTCCTCCTTTATTTTCGAAAAAAAGAAATATTTTATATAAAAAGGTATTAACCTTTTAATAACATTTTTGCTGCGCCTTCATCTGTAATGAGAATGGTGGATGAAGGGGCTTGTTTTATATAGGCTCTTATCGCCTTCGCCTTGCTTGCCCCGCCTGCAACGGCAATAATGTGGGGAATTTTCTCAAGGTCCGTTAGCTGCAAGCCGATAATTAATGATTTGTGAATCACTTCGCCGGCTTCATTAAAGTAAAAGCCAAATGCTTCACCAATCGCATTTCCATCCTTAAGCTTTTTGAGAAGCTCAGGACTTGTATTTCTGCGCTCTGCCATTGTAATGGCATCGCCAATTCCATGTAAGACCATATTGGCTGATTGGATCAACCCAAGAATCTCATGAATACCTGGTTCTTTGATCAACGATTCATAAATCTTTTCGCTGACTTGATCTGGAACATAAAATACTCGATGCTTGGAACGGGTATTTTGTGCCATGTTTGCACAAATAACATTTGCTTGATTCTGAACATCTTCACCAATACCGCCTCGTGCCGGTACAAACAAGAGCTCCTTTTTACCTAAATCAGGAGTAAGTTGTTCAGCAACAGCAGCCATCGTTGAACCGCCAGTTACAGCGATAATATTTTCCCCGTCGAGCAGTCTTTTCATGCAAGAAGCGCAAGCTTTACCAAGGTCAATTTTAGCCATTGGTGTTTCATCACTATCCCCTGGCACAATCATCACCCTGCGAATACCCAGGCGATGCTTTAACTCCAGCTCAATTTCATCGATGCCTCTTAGCTCTCGCATTATACCTTCAAGGTCTTCAAGTATATTTTTTCCTTCAAGTGTTAAACTCATTCCTACACTATTTGCCTTCACCAGGTTCTGATCTTTTAAAAAATCAACTTCACTGCGTAGGACTCTTTCAGTATACCCAAGATTGGCTGCAAGACTCCTCCTACCGACAGGCTGCATAAAACCTATGTATCGGAGAATGGCATACCTTTTTTGCATGACTTGAAGTAGATCAGGTAATAATGTTCTTTGAATATCAATGAACGATTTCACGGATAGCAGCTCCTTTACCTCATTATAGTTGGTCACTTTTAGTCCCATGTAGACTTATTATGTCCCACTATAACTAAAAAAAATCACTCCTGCTACAAAACCTATTTTAACAGGAGTAATAATCGATTTCAACTTAAAAGTATTCTTGAAAGCGATTTCGGAGAAAATTTTTGTCAATTTGGCCAAATCCAGCCTCTTTTCCATTAATGAAAAGGACAGGAATCATTAATCCATACTGTTCCGTTAATTCATCACTTTGATCAATATCAATTTCTTCTATTGTAAATGAATATTCGCCTGTTAATTCCATGATTGTTTCTATTGCTTTCTCACAAAGGTGACAATGTTGGCGTGTATACAAAGTAAGGACGTGTTGAGACATGATCAGGTCTCCTTTCATGGACTAGTATCTTTTTCTTTTCGATGATGAAGGAATTCCTAATTGATCCCGGTATTTGGCAACCGTCCTTCTCGAAACGACAATTCCTTCTTTTGTTTTTAAAGTTTCAACAATTTCCTGGTCCGAATACGGACGCTGCTTATTTTCCTTTTCAACTAAACTTGAGATGACATTTTTCACCTGCGAGGAAGATGTGTTTTCCGCGTAAACCGTTTGAATGGTACTTGAAAAAAAGGATTTGAGCGGAATCGTTCCAAAAGGTGTTTGCACAAACTTTTCACGTACAGCCCTGCTAATTGTCGATTCATGTACATCCAGTTCCAGTGCAAGTTCCTTC
>JAUZQA010000282.1 GCA_030705665.1 Bacillota bacterium | reverse complement strand
GTTGTTGATGTTAGAAGTTATCCGGGGCGTTCCCCACAGGAGCCAGATACAGAGAAGGTTGTAAGGGGAGCCAGAGATGGCTTTGTCGAAAATATCATCATGAACACAGCTTTGATTAGAAGAAGAATTCGTGATGAGCGGCTGCGCTATGAAATGATTAGAGTGGGTGAACGCTCAAAATCAGATATTGCTGTAGCTTATCTTGAAGATGTTGCCGACCCTGATTTACTGGGTGTGATACGTAAAGAGCTTCAATCTATTGAAATTGACGGCCTGCCAATGGCAGACAAAACAGTTGAAGAATTTCTAATCAACCAAGGATTCAATCCTTTTCCGCTAGTCAGATATACGGAGCGGGCAGATATTGCGGCGGCACACATCCTTGAAGGACATATTGTGATCATTGTCGATACATCTCCGAGTGTCATCATTGCTCCAACAACCTTTTTTCATCATATCCAGCATGCTGAAGAGTTTAGGGAATCTCCATCCTTGGGGACATTTGTAAGATGGACCAGATTCTTGGGGGTCTGGGTGTCGGTCTTTTTACTGCCGTTGTGGCTGTTGTTTGTGTTAGAGCCAACCCTACTTCCTGAAAAAATGTCGTTTATTGGACCCAATCAACAAACAAATATCCCAATTGTGATTCAAATCTTTTTAGCGGATTTTGGAATAGAATTTCTGAGAATGGCTGCCATACACACACCAACTCCGCTTTCAACAGCAATGGGTTTAATTGCAGCCGTATTGATTGGTCAAATTGCTATTAGTGTTGGTTTATTCGTTCCGGAAGTTATTTTATATGTAGCGGTAGCAGGAATTGGTTCTTTTACAACACCAAGTTATGAGTTAAGTGTTGCAAATAAAATCGCCAGGATGGTCTTGATGATTCTTGTTGCGATTTTTCATACCCCTGGATTCGTTATTGGGTCCACGATCTTGTTAATCTTCCTCGTGTATACCCGTGCACTCAATACGCCATATTTTTGGCCGTTCCTTCCGTTCGAGCCAAAGGGGTTTTTACAGATTGTTATTCGCAGAGCAGTTCCAGGTTCGATGCTCAGGCCTAGTGTTGTTCATCCGCGAAATCGTTATCGACAGCCACCAAATCAACAATAGTAAAATAAATTGCAGATTTCGGAATGTTATGTTAAAGTAATTTTAATTAAATAAAGGGATAAAGGATCAAAAATAGACAGATCTCTTTTAGGTTCTGTCTATTTGTTTTTCTTTTCCGCGCGAGAGTTCTATTTAAAGAGAGGGATGGCAATGTATTTTTATGGAACTACAAGGGTCAATAATAAGGGACACTTAGAGATTGGCGGTGTGGATGCCATTGAATTAGCGAATAATTATGGGACCCCATTGTATGTATACGATGTAGCCTTAATACGAGAGCGAGCAAGGGGGTTTAAGCAAACATTCGATAGAGAAAATATGAAAGCCCAGGTTGCCTATGCCAGCAAAGCATTTTCCACGATTGCGATGGTACAGCTTGCAGAGGAAGAAGAATTATCACTTGATGTTGTTTCCGGCGGTGAATTATACACAGCGATTAAAGCCGGGTTTCCAGTTGAAAGAATTCATTTTCATGGCAACAATAAGAGTAGAGAAGAATTAGAAATGGCTTTGGAGCACGGAATTGGCTGTATCGTTGTTGATAATTTTTATGAATTGGACCTTTTAAAAGCAATATGTGCTGAAAATAACAAGAGTGTTAAGGTTTTGTTAAGAGTGACTCCAGGGATTGAAGCACATACACATGATTATATATTGACTGGGCAGGAAGATTCTAAATTCGGCTTTGATCTGCAAAATGGTCAGGCCCAAACTGCATTACAAAATGCTCTGGGAAATGAGAATATTGAGGTTCTTGGACTTCATTGTCACATAGGTTCACAAATCTTTGATCCTACAGGTTTCCTTCTAGCAACGCAAAAAATATTTGAGAAAATGAATGCCTGGAAACAGGAATTAAATTTTGAGGCAAAGGTTTTAAATTTGGGGGGAGGCTTCGGCATTCGTTATACAAAAGAAGACGAGCCGATCCAGCCATCTCAATATGTTGAGGAAATTATTGCGGAAGTAAAAAAATGGACAAAACATTTTTCTATGCCGTTACCAGAAATTTGGATAGAACCTGGTCGTTCTCTTGTTGGTGATGCGGGGATTACCCTTTATCATGTAGGATCTTCTAAAGATGTGCCGGGCGTCAGAAAATATTTAGCTGTAGATGGAGGTATGAGCGATAATATTAGGCCGGCTTTGTACCAGGCAAAATATGAAGCTGTACTTGCCAACAAACCTCTTTCAGTGGTAAAAGAAACAGTTTCCATTGCCGGAAAATGTTGTGAGTCTGGTGATATGCTGATTTGGGATTTACCATTGCCGGAAATAGGCCAAGAAGACATCCTTGCTGTTTTTTGTACGGGAGCATATGGATATTCCATGGCAAACAATTACAATCGCCTACCTCGACCAGCAGTGGTCTTTGTTGAAAATGGGGAAGCAAGGTTGGTGGTAAAAAGAGAATCCTATGAAGATTTGGTACGTCTTGATATTTCTTTTAAATAACAAAAAGGTCTGACCCCTCATAAAAATGGGTCAGACCTTTTTGTTATTTAGAGAATAATGATTTAATAGCATCGATTAAGCTTATAAAAAACTGCTTTAGTTTATCCAAGAAACTTTGACCTTGATCAGATTCAAGAAACTTGGTAACTTGATCCTTTGCTTTATGAAGCTGGTCACTTACTTGATTCCAATTTATATTAAGATTTTTTAATTTATTAAATAAGTCCATCAAGCTCTGAATTTGTGCCTCTGTAAGTGTGATCCCCAATTGTTTGGCTGCATTTTCGATAATTGCCCGCAGTTCTTGATCATTACTTGGTTTATTTTTTGCGATGTCCTCTTTAATTTTAGCCATTAACGCAGCGGCATTTTTATCCCCAATTGCATCTCCAAGCTTGGCTGTTGTAACCATTTCTTGGTTTGCCGCTTGTTTAACATCTTCGGGAATTGTTTTATCAGCAGAAATCTCATACGCTTTAATAATTCCGGTTAATGCAGCAGTTCCAGAAACCGGAACAGGTGCAGTTATATATATATTTGCATCCTTAACCCCTGCAGTGATTAGTGCGTTCACATACATTTCATTAGTGACCCAGGTAATATTCTTTGTCTTGACTGATATACCAGACCCTGGTGCAGCGATGGTGATAGCTGACGAAGAAATTGCTTTTGTACCAATCAATGAACTAGAAACATACTTTCCTAAATACTGATGTTCCTCTTGATTTGAAACGGTAATAATTTGTACATCTTTAGGTGCATTCATTTCCTCTAACAGGGCACTTTTTTGTTGATCGTTAAGATTCTCTCCCAGTGTTACAATCATGTCTCCCGCCGTGGCATCCGCAAAGCTCTGTAGCGGACTTATCAACATAAAAGCTAATAATGCCAGGGTTAATATTTTTTTCATGTTCTTAAGTTTCCTCCTTAAAGAGTAGGTGTGTACATTAAAAGGCTTATGGTTTAAAACCTATAATTGACACTGTAATCGAAGTAACCAATACTTGCAAGAGAAATGGATAAATTCTAAGATTTAGTGTAGAATGAATTTTATTAGCTTCCTAGTCAAAACAATTGGTAAAGAAATTTATATGAAAGGAAGCGGTAAATTATTAAGTTTAGTTATCTGCGGTTGAAATATTGATGGGCACAGACAAATTATGTATGATAAGGTAGACATTGAAACAAAATGGGAAACTTAATCATACTATAAATAAAATACATTACAGCTTTATTTTATTTAATGAGGGGTCTATATGTTAAATAGATATAAAAAAACATTTGAAAAGATTGCAATGGGCCTGCTTTCTTTTATGCCGAACGAGAAGGATTTAAAAAGGCTTCAAGCTACCATGAAGCAATACGAAACTGAAGAAGATTGGCAGTTATTCCTTTGGAAAGAGGAAGATATTATTGGTCTAATTGGAATTATGTTTAATGGAGAGCAAGAAATACAGATTCAGCACATTTCAGTAAATCCCTCGCATCGGCTGCAGGGAGTAGGCAAAAAAATGGTGAAAGCATTAGACGAGATGTATCCTGAAAAACATATTACAGCAAATGAATATACATCAGCTTTTATCAATAAATGTGAAATTTGTACAGAGGATATTAAAGGCGGCGATTAATCTTATTCGCTGCCTTTATTTCTTTTAAGAGCACATAAACGTTTGCTGATGATGCTTGTTCGATCTCGTAATTTATGGCGGTCTACCAGACTGTTATTATTTAAATCACTATGACTGCCCCAGATGATTCCATGTTTCAAACAATGTGTTTGGCATTGTTGGATTAAATGGGGATCGTTAATAGGCAAATTAAAGCTAGAATATGGCTGGTTTTTCTCAATAGCAATGTAACGTTCATTTAATAACGTAAAAAGTTCCATTTTATTTAAACTAAGAGAGGATAAACACTGTTCCTCTTTTTTAAAGATTTCCACCGCTTTTTCAAGTGTTTTTTTGGCCCCTCTAAAGTTGCTGCGGCGATGATGATAACATGAGACTGCAAGTTGTATTAACCCAACCCACACAGAGTCTTTATTACCTCGCGCTTGATTTTTCCAATAATCTTCAAGAATTTCATGGCATTCAAAATAGTCCCGGTCACCATGGAAATGTGCTAAATATTGAATATATTCATGCGGATACAACTGATCACCTCATAATAAAAAAATTTATGTATAGTTTATCACACGGTGAAGGTACTTTTTGAACAATATGCACAAAGAGGATGCCTTCAAAGTAAAGTCCAGAACTTTGAGACATCCTCTTTCAGTTGACTGTCAAAGGGTCAGTGCACCTAAGCAGCAGCCCTATCGTCTATTAGTAGACCCAAGAAGCACCTACAATAATCAATAAGATGAATAAAACAACGATTAACGCGAATCCTCCGCCAAAGCCAAATCCTACGCCATCAGCCATATTGAAATACCTCCTATAATTTTATTAATTTGTTCACTTCATCATATGTCGATAATTTGAATTTGTTATAGGCAAAACGACCGTTTTAATTTATGAGTGGACGCAGGTTGATTTTTCTATTGGATAACCAAGATGATTCCTCTATACTATTAATAGCTATACTATGGTCTAGTGACGAAATTTTTTTTGGAAGTTTTGGTGAATATGATGCCATACAATGTTAAAATTGATGCTTTTGAAGGCCCGCTTGATTTACTTCTCCATTTAATTAATCGCTTGGAAATTGATATTTATGATATTCCAGTAGCTCAAATTACTGAACAATATTTACTTTATATACACACGATGACCGAATTGCAACTCGATGTTGCCAGTGAATTTTTAGTAATGGCGGCAACTTTGCTTGCCATAAAAAGTAAAATGCTTTTACCGAAACACGAAGAAGAAAGTTTGGAAGACGATTCTGCCTTTGAATATGAGGAAGACCCGAGGGAAGAATTGGTTGAACGACTTATAGAATATCGGAAATACAAGGAAGCTGCACAGGATTTGAAATTATTAGAAGAGGAAAGAAGCTTGATGTTTACAAAACCGCCAAGTGACTTGTCTGATTACGCAAAGGAAATTAAACCTGAGAAAACTGACCTTAATGTATCTCTTTATGATATGTTGGCAGCATTCCAAAAGCTATTAAGAAGGAAAAAATTACAACGGCCGATGATAACCAAAATTGCCCGTCAGGAAATTTCGATTGATAAAAGAATGACGGAAATCTTGGATGAATTACGGAGTTTTAAAGGACGGAAAAGCTTCAATGATTTGTT
>JAUZQA010000281.1 GCA_030705665.1 Bacillota bacterium | reverse complement strand
TGCAGCACTTCATTTTCATCCAGCATTCGTTCCTCATTATCTATTCCTTCAATGATGATCGGATGCTTGCAGCCGCGTTGAAACCGCTGCAGGACTTGAATAATCATTTCCTCTTCATCCGCTTTGATCGGAACAAGATTATGCGGACCATCCACTTTTCCATAATAACGTTCCAATAAAAATCTCATAAATACATAACGTCGCTGCTTCCATTCATGATAGAGCGAAAAATAAAGGAAAAGGATAACCACCCAGACATTAAGGTGAGTTGGTGCCGTAATCAGAATCAGAATGGCGAACAAACTCAGGAAGCATGTGGAAAGCAGCAATGTCAAACGGTGTGCCTCAGGAAAGGGCTTTTTTAAGGACAAGAGCAAAAAAATGAGCTTTCCGCCATCAAGCGGCCATATTGGGAAAAGATTAAACATGAAAATCATAAGATTATACTCAAAAAATAGCTGAAAAAGTTCTGTCGGGAGCCATCCGGCTTTTTCTAAAAAAAACGCTAATCCTGTCATCCAGACATGCTGCAGCGGTCCTGCCACAACGACGATCGTTTCTTCCCGAAGCGGCCTGTTTCCATGTTCATCCATTTCAGCAACCCCGCCAAAAGGGAGCAAGGAAACTTTTTTGATTCTCCACGAAAAAAAAGAAGCCGCAGCAGCATGCCCCATTTCATGTATAAAAATAATCAAGAGTAATAAACAAACCTCTAGGAAATGTGCAGTCACAATCGAAGCTGCAATGACAATCCATAATAGGGGATGAATATGGATGTGCCGGATTAAAGTACTTATTTTATTCAAATTGAATCACCTGTATGGGATCAATAAAATGATCTCCTTTTTTAATGGCAAAATAAAATTCCCCTTTTGATTTTGCTTTGTCTGTGGATGCAGATACGGTCCCCACTTCCTTTCCTTTGTCAATATATTCATACAGATTGACATTAATTGACTCGAGGTTTCCATACCAGGATTCCGTTTGATCGGAATGTTGAATAATGACGGTTTTTCCTAAACCAGCTTTTACTCCTGCAAAGCGAACAATGCCCCCATTCATAGCTTCAACCTTTGTACCTTTGCTCGTTTCAATCATTATTCCCTGGCCGTTTTTTTGAAAGTTTTCAAGAATTCTTCCAGATGCCGGTACCGCGTATTGAGGTTTTGATGAAACATTTGTGGTTTGTTTATTCGGTGAAAAAGGCAGTAACGCTAAAGGCTTTCCAAACTTGTCTTCATACCAATTTGATACTGCAGCAAATTGAAACTCGGTTTCCATTGTTTGTTTCACCACATTCCTCGCAGAATCAAATGTTGCATTGTGGTTGCGAAACATTATGGCTACAACAAGAAATAAGCAGGCAGATGCCAGTATCTTAAAAAGGAATACTTCCTTTCGAAACAGGGGATGTATCTCTTCCTCGGGACCCCCGCCCTCATAAGAAATAATTGGACTAAAACCATGCTTTTCGTCCTCAGAAGGTAAGGTGAAAAGACGTTCAGGTCCCGAGTTGTTCTCCATTCTTTCTTTTTCTTTTCTCCTCTTGGCAATTCGCCGGCGAATATCATCCGATCTTGAGCGTACCATACCATCCATCCTTCCATCCGTTTCCCACTTTTTGTACAAGTTTATGTCTTGTCCTTTCAGAGTATGACAAAAGTTAGAAACGAATGAGTGGTCTTCCTACTTGTTAGGAATGATAGAATTTCCAAAAGAATTTCAAACCTTGCTCCATTTCACATGCTAATATCCCTCAGCTGCCAAATGTTTTGCTTCGAAATATAAAGCCTGTATAAACTTCTTCGCATTAATCCGAGTATTTGTTGATGAAGCGAAAGACGCTTGTTTTAATTCCGTCATTCGTTGGCGTACGGTGGTAAAATCGAAAAATTTCGACGCGTAATTTTCAAATTTCGGATTCGCAAAATCGTTAACACCAAGATACGCCAATTGATTTAATGATTGAAAGATTGCTCTGCGAACACGCTGTTCTGATGCTTTCCTTTCCCTTTCAACCTCATCTTGTGAAGCAGAAGTTCCTAATTTTTTTAAGCTGATATGCGTAAAAATATCCTTTAAAATTGGAAACTCAGTATTAGATGCCAGCTTTGTCTCATATTGATATAAATAATCGATGATGTCGATCAAGTCTTTGCTTCCATTTTCTCCAGCAATACCGAGCTCGGAGAGTAAAACTTGTCCCCAATCTGTAATTTTCCTCTCCTCTGTTGAAGTCATTTGTTCTTTGGAAGAATTCCATTCAAGTACATGGCTAAGCGATTTTTGTATGTCTTGTATAGATCGTTCAAAACGGATCCGCTCCATCACCTTCTGTACAACTGATATTACTTCAATTCTGTTTAGCGGCTTTGTAATATAATATTCGATTCCAAGGGAATAAGCCTCTCCGATTATCTCTTTTGATTCCACTTGAGAAATCATAATGATTTTCCCTTTAAATGATTTCACAAGGCTTCGAACGGTTTGAATACCGTCCCGAATTGGCATCAGAAGATCAATGAATAAAATATCAACATGCTTTAAAGCAAGAGAATGCGCATCTAGTAAGGACCCATCTTCCGCTTCCCCAACAACGTCACCTAATTCTTCATCCTCGATAATTTGTGAAAGCATCGATCGAAAGACTTCATCGTCATCTGTAATATAAAAAAACATAAACTCACCCTTTCTCTGCAAGACTGAGGATTGGCAGCCGGATAGTAAAAATGCTTCCTTTCTCTCTAGGCAGGAGTGTTACTTCTCCTCCTAATTCCTCTGCCATTTCTTTTATATAAGAGAGCCCGATTCCCGTGGACGGTGTTCCATCCTCCTTATATTTAGAAGTAAATCCAGGCCTAAAAATGAGCTGAGTATATTTTGATGGAACCCCCGGGCCATCATCAATTACTTTACAATCGAGCCATTGATCGTCTTTTTCAATCGTGATGGTTATTGTCCCTGTCTCTTCAATCGCTTCGATTGCGTTTGTTACTAAATTGTTGATAAAAGATAGCATAAGGTAAATGTGATAATTGGGATGCTGTCCCCTAATCTGTGACACAATTTCAATTTGCTTTCCTAACAACGCTGCATATTTCTGATTGATTCGTACAATCATGTGTGCCACTTCATGTACATTCATATATTCTGGCAGACTTTCACTTGAAATGAGCTTCGAAAGGCCCGCAAAGATTCTTTGGTTATCCTTTTTTATTTCATGTACTTCCCCAGCTATCCGCAATGCTTTTTGTCCCCAATTTTCAATAGGAAGTCCTTGAGGTTGGTTAAAGTCATTCATACTTCGGTATAGATTGTAGGATTCTTTTGTAATCGTCTCTGCGTTTTGCAGCGTCTTTTTTAGATATACGGACTCAACATATAAATTGGAAAGATGCATGAGCATATTCTCATTCTCCCTCCGGGTTTGCGATTCTTTCACCCGAAGTTCGTACAGCTTCATCATATTAATAAAGGCCAGAACAAAAAAACTTCGAAATACTGCAATAATAATGATTTTGTTCAATGCCCCAACCGTCACCGCAGTTCCTAGTACAAAAAAATGATACAGCATTAACTCTACAAGGCTTGAAATGATTTCAATTGTAATTCCAAAACAGCCAATCAAAAGGGGATGCTGAAAACGATTCACCCTTAGTAAATAAAACAGGAAGGAATAGGTGAGATAGTAGAAGAATGTGGGGTATCTTAGGGTAAGAGAGACCGCCAGACTGAAGTCTGCCGTAACCATCCAATCCAAAAAAATGCGGAACATTGAAACCGACAATCCTACCAATAGCCCCATTACCACAGGTGGAATTTTTCGAAAGAACAATAAAGAAAAGAAGAAAATCGGCGTTCCGAAACTGACCCGAAATACATTATCGAATGGATGAAAATTCAATTCACCCGCAATCGGTATAATAACCATAAGAGCTGTAATAATCCAAAAATCTTTACTTCCCAGTTTTTCCGCTCTCAAATCTGCCACTTCCTAATGCTTGGGTTTGTAGACGCCTGTTGTTATAAACAAAAATTCCATTTATAGTATTCTGATATGAATTTCCAATCTCCTATTACATATAAGAAATACAGCTTGCATATAAAAACAAGCTGTATTTCTTGCCTATTATACCATAACTGTTTCCTTTGCAGCTTTAATGGGCCGATAAATCGGATCCCACATCGCATTTTGGATCGCATGGCTAATGTCATCATTCTTTATTCGTGCCACACCATCAGCAACAGCTGCCTTCGCCACTTCTACCGCAACGATTTCTGAAATACCGCGAAGATTTTCAATTTGCGGAAGTAAAGGCGCCCCCGGCTTACTTATATCAATCATACCAGCCACAGCTTCTGCAGCTGCCACAAACATTCCATCAGTAATGATACGAGCACGAGCCACGATCGTACCCAGTCCAAGACCCGGAAAAATAAGCGCATTATTGGACTGTCCGATTACATATACAGTTTTGTTATATGTTACAGGAGGAAACGGACTTCCGGTTGCTACCAATGCTCTTCCCTCGGTCCAATGGATGAGGTCAGCAGGCTTCGCCTCCGCTAGTGAAGTCGGATTGGACATAGGCATAATCACTGGTCTTTCAACGTGGGCAGCCATCTCTTTCACTATATCCTCTGTGAAGGCCCCTGCAACTGTTGATGTTCCTATCAAAATCGTTGGATGTACGTGACGAACAACTTCAGCCAGGCCCCACCCCGCATTGTTTTCTTCTGCTGGACGAGCATATGGACGCTGGAATTCGCACAATGTCCCCATATCATCTGCAAGTAAACCGTCTCGGTCAATACACCAAAATCTAAGGTTAGCTGATTTCCATGAAAGCCCTTCGCGTACCATAGCATCACGGATCTGATCAGCAATTCCAATACCTGCAGTCCCCGCCCCAAATACGACAATTCGGTGTTCACTAAGCGGAATTTCTGAAGCTGTCACTGCCGCAAGCACAGCAGATAGCGAGACAGCACCCGTGCCTTGAATATCATCATTAAATGTACACACTTTATCTCGGTAGTTCTCTAGAATGTTCCGTGCATTTTGAGAACTGAAATCCTCCCAATGAAGTAATGAATGAGGAAACATCCTTGTCGCTGTACTTACAAACTGTTCAATGAATTCATCATATCGCTCATCCCGAACACGGGGATGGCGATTACCGATATAGAAAGGGTTATTAAGAAGCTCTTCATTATCTGTGCCCACATCCAAAATAACAGGCATGACACGGGCTGGGTCGATTCCACCTGCAGCCGTATACACCGCTAATTTGCCGATTGCAATATTAATACCGCCAACACCCCAGTCACCAATACCTAAAATGCCTTCCCCATCGGTAATAACGATTAAATCAATATCTTCCGCACCCGCGTTGAAGTTTTCAAAGGTCTGTTCAATACCGTCTACATCATTGATGGATAAATATACTCCATGAGGCCTGCGGTATTCATTGCTGTAACGTTGAATGGCCAATCCGACTGTAGGTGTATAAACGATCGGCAGCATTTCAGGCAAATGGTCCGTAAGCACACGGTAAAACAAGACTCTGTTACGATCATGAAGAGCCGATAAGGTTATATTTTTATGAAAATCATTCGGCTGTGAAGAAAATTGTTCATATGCACGGCATGCCTGCTCATCAAGTGTCAATTTTGCCGGTGGCAATAATCCTGTTAAACCTAGTTCTATTCTTTCCTCCTCCGTGAATGCAACCCCCTTATTCAACAGCGGTACAGCCAATAATTCCGCACCTCGTAAGGATGTTTCTATATCCCCATTTGGAGCAACTTTGAATTTTTCCATAAAATCCAC
>JAUZQA010000280.1 GCA_030705665.1 Bacillota bacterium | reverse complement strand
GAAACAAAAACATATGACTATAAATTTTTACAAACAATCTTTCATTACTAAATAATCTTCATTGGAGTCAAACAATAGCTTTGCACTTTTTGTGTAAGGCTTTTTCTTTTCGGAAAGGAACAAAAAAAATCTTGGCAAAAAAAATTTTTTTAATTAAATAAATGCTCGAAAAATTCCTATTCTCCTGTTTTTTATGTTGTATTATAAAGAAAATTGTCGAAACAGATAATATTTTCCCTTTTTATGTCTAAAAAAGAATATGTTGGCTTGGTTGACATTACGCACATCTAGGTGTAAATTACACATATGGTAAATATTTTTAAGAAGGAAATTGAAGAAAAACAGCGAAATTTTTTATAAAGCTTATATTTTCAAAATTAGGAAAAGTAAGTTTTTAAAGGGTGGACCATTACTACAATAAAATTTTTTGGAGGGTTTTAAAAATGGCAGTAGCAAAAAAAGAAGAAAAAGTAATTAATGTAGTCGATGTATTTTGGGATGGATGGTTTAATAGCTTCAAAACATTCCAGTCTTTCCAAAAAGATGTAGAAGAAAAATCATTACAAGTGTTTGAAAGTCAAAAAGAATTAGTGCAAGCTGCTAGTAAGCAACTTACTCAATTAGAAGAAGAATCTAAAAAGTTAACAACTGAATTGAAATCAAATGTACAAGAAGTTTTGAAAAATGCTCTATCTGTAATTGGTGCAGAAAACCTATTAGAAATTACTGACAAGTTCGAAGAAGCAGGCAAAAAAGTTGAATCTTTAACTTTCAACCCAAGCAAAGCAACTATTGAAGTTCTTTCTAAATCACATGCACAATTAGAAAAAGCATTAAAAGAAGCAATTGCTCAACAACAAAAAAATCGTACTGAAGTTCTTAATGCGATCGGCGGTTATGTGGATCAACTTAAAGAAACTCAAAACGGTGTATTAAAAACTTTTGATTTAAACAACGTTTTAGTTGCAAAATAATCTGAGTTATTCAGATTATTATCATATAAATGGCTCAATTCAATCGAATTGAGCCATTTATTTTTTTGGGAAAGATCATATGACTTTGATTGATAGTCCTCATGAATTTGATGGAATCCAAATTGAAAAACCGTCATTTTTAATAATGACGGTAAATGGTTACTATGCGTATTTAATACCAGCAGGCTTTATATTGTTGATATCGTCTGACCCACAAGGAGTTACCGCATAAGTCATTTCACATTTTGGGCAGTTCATTATCACCGTTTCTAATCTAAAAGCTTCACCGCACTCACAATGAATTTCATGTGCTACCAGTGGGGCAAGCTTATCTTTCCCTTTACTTTTTACATGATCAACGATGGCTTTCCCATCAAATAAACTAGTTGTACAACCACAGCTCATTTACAACCCTCCAAGGACTTTTATCATTAGCAAATAAAGAATAGCATAGAAAGGAGGAAATAAATGAGCCAAAAATTAAACACATTATGAACTTATTTATACAAAATTTTCATAAATGGCCGGGCAGTTTGCCCGACCTTTGTTTATTCATCACGGTTATCTCGATCTTTGATCTAAGTAATTGTTATTTAGGTTGTTATTGATATTACTGCGATTATTGATATTATCGTGATTGTTGTTGTATGGATCATTGATGTTATCACGATTATTAATGTTACCGCGGTTGTTGTTGTATGGATCATTGACTTTATCCCGAGTATTTATGTTATCATTGTTAATCCCGTTTCGATTTACATTATTATCAATAATTCGATTATCATTTGCCGGATTATTGATTCGCAACAGCGGCCCTCTATGGTCAATATTGTCGTCGTTTACATTGTTATTGTTATTACCACAACCACCTAAAACCATAGCGGAGAGTACCGCCCCTGAAAGCATAAGAACAAATTTATTTTTCAAAGGTATAAGCCTCCTTTTTCAATCTTTTTCTGACTTTCATACATAGCATTCCAAATTTCACAAGAATATTGATTAGTAATTTTTTCACTTTACAGATACCACTTACTTCCTAAACATTTGCCATAATTTCCGATTTTTTTAAGAATAAAAAGGACCCATGGGCACACTCTATAAAAGCTTGACTTTTACCTACAGGCGAGGGGGAATTTGATGAACAATTTATTTGGTTTTTTCGACGATGACGAATCACCAAAAGCCGAAAATGAAAGCAGTACAAACACTCAAAATACCGAAGCAAATAGCTCACTTGAACTCCATAAGGAAGAATTGGACATTACCAAAAACAGTGTTGATGCTGGTGAGGTAGTTCTTTCAAAAGATGTTGTTGAAGAACAAAAAACAGTCGATGTTCCCGTTATGCACGAGGAAGTCATCATAAAGAGAACACCTTTGAATAACGAGCGAAGTGACGATTCCATCAGTTCTGAGGATACGATTCATATTCCTGTCAGTCAGGAGCAAGTCGAAGTAAATAAGTATACGGTGGCAACAGAGGAAATCTCCGCTTCGAAGCATCAAGTGGAGGAAACTCAACATGTTCAAGAAACACTTAAGCATGAAGAGGCACATGTTGATACTACAGGAAGTGTAAATGTAATTTCAGAAGACCCAGAGTTTAGTGATAGTAACAATAGTTAAAAAAAAGCACCGTTTCATTGCTTAGAAATGAAACGGTGCTTTCAGCAAACTTAAATGGAGGAGATTACACTGCCTGAGCAGCAATATTTACCTCATGATAATCAAGATACCCGAACGTTCCAATTACATAAAGAGGAATTACAAATCAGTAAAAAATGGGTTGAAACAGCTGATGTTAAAATATACAAAAATACGTATGAGGAAGAAAAACATTTTACTGTTCCCGTAACCCGTGAAGAGCTTGTTATTGAGAAAAAGAAGGCAAATCCACAAAGTACTTTTGACGAGGAAATTGAAACGATTCGAATCCCTTTAAGCGAAGAGCAGATAGAGATTACCAAGCATCCAATCATCCTTGAAGATGTGGATATATATAAAAATCAATTTGAAGAAATCCTGCAAGTTAATGAAACCGTAAAAGAAGAAAAACTTCACATCCAAACAATCGGGGATATCAAGGTAATTGATCCATAAATCTTACCATTATCAGACATCGTTGATCAGATCTGTTTTATGCAGGGATTATCTACCTTCACTTTTATATTCGTTTTCAAATCGGGAAGTGATCTTAAATCGCTCACCCCTTTGAAGATATTTATTTATGATTTCAGGGACTTTCCGAAGTGAATCTGCAGTAAAAAAAGTCCCTTTAGGATGTTCTTTTACATCGACAACGTCATATTTCCATTCTGTTTCTGCAGGAATGTAAATTGCATTAATATGCTTCTCTAGAGCTGGAACTATATCAGTTCTTAAAGAATTTCCAATCATCCAGGTTTTTTTCGGGTCGGCATGAATCGTTTTTAATATATCAGATAGCGCAGTGGTGTCCTTATATTCAGATATAAAAATACGATGTTCAAAATAAGTAGTCAGCTCTAACTGAGTAATTTTTCTCCATTGATTTGCTTCATCTCCACCTGTGTGCAAATAAAGTTCATGCCCTTCCTCTTTTAACTTTTCCAGTGTTTCATTCATAAACGGGAGCGGTTCTACAGGTATTTTGAATACTTTAAAGCCCATCTCCCTTACATAATCAATTTCAGAAGATTTCTTTTCTTTACGAGCTAAATCACAAAAGTATTTATAGGTACCAACAAATGACTCAGGAAATCGCTTTGAACTCAATCCATATTCTTTTACCGATTCTAAATCAAGTTCAAGCTGCTTTCGTTTTATTTCCTCCGGTGTAACGTGTTCAAACCATACGTTCATTTGATTAACAAATGCACCAACAGCCTGGTTAAAATATCTATTGCAATAGACTAATGTATCATCAAGATTAAATAAAATATTTTGTTTGCTCATTTCCTTCTCCTGCCCGAAGATTTTTTGGTTATATAAATATCTTCCCCAGGTTCTTGGAAATATTTCCTTTTCTCTTTTATTTAATAATAAAAAGAGACAAAAAGTATAAAAACTTTTTGTCTCTCCTATTATTTTCAAGGGTTAATTATGCTTCAAATTTTCTCCAAAAATAAACGACATTTTCTCTAGAACAATGATCCATTATGGTTGCAGGCTTGCTTCCTGCTGATAGATATATTTTAATTCACTTATTGTCATTGAAGTTAAGTCTTTATCTTTGGGTTGGTATTTGCCGGTTTTAACAAGTTGATCGATATAAAATTGTTTTACCCGTTGAAGTCCCTTTTCTAATAGTTTCTCCATAATGTTACCCTCCCTTTCAAAAGTATTGGAAACGCTTTCGTTTCTTCTTTAAACATATAATAACTTATTTACCCACTACCTGCTTTACCCATCTGTGACAATTGTGTAACACTTCACATATTCAAAATAACGGAAAGAATAATCAAAAAAATTTATTTAATTTCTTAATTGACACGAGCATATTTATAGTATGCTTGAGAAGGAAAGATGAAATTTAGGAGGAATTTGATATGGAAAATATTATGCATTCATTACCCCTAATTATTCCAATTATTGTTATCGAACTCGGACTAACGATCGCCGCTTTAATCCATATTTTTACGCATAAAAAATACAAAATGGGGAGTCGCTGGGTGTGGGTGATTATAAGTTTTGTTCAAATCATCGGGCCCATCACCTACTTTATTTTTGGAAGGAGTGATGAATAATGGACATCCTCCAAATACAAAACCTCTCAAAAAGCTTTGGGAATAACAAAATTATCGACAACCTTTCTTTTTCCGTCCCGGAACATTCTATTTTCGGATTTATCGGTCAAAACGGAGCGGGAAAAACTACAACTATGAAAATGGTGTTAGGGCTTTTGAAGGCCGATAGCGGCAGCATATCTGTTTGCGGTGAAAAGGTATCGTTTGGACAAACCAAAACCAATCAATATATAGGATACCTTCCCGACGTACCTGAATTTTATCAGTATATGCGTCCCAAAGAATACTTAACACTATGCGGTGAAGTAACCGGGTTAACCCGTGAGAAAATCAAAAATCGCAGTGAAGAGCTATTAACACTTGTCGGATTGCATGGAGTAAATAAAAAAATTGGAGGGTTTTCACGCGGAATGAAGCAACGGCTTGGAATTGCACAAGCGCTTTTGAATGAGCCAAAGCTCTTAATCTGCGATGAGCCGACAAGTGCCCTCGATCCTGTCGGAAGGAAAGAAATACTGGATATTCTGCAACAGGTTAAAGGGAAAACCACCGTTGTCTTTTCTACACACATTCTATCCGATGTAGAGCGGATCTGTGACCACATCGCTGTCCTTAATAAAGGAAAGATTGCTCTTACAGGAATCCTTTCAGAACTGAAAGCTCAGCACAAGGCAAATCGTTTATTGATTGAGTTTGTAAATAAAGCGGACAAGGAACATTTTTTTGCGGCACCACAAATGGTTCCATTTATGGACAATACGGAGCAAACAGAAACAATTGTTATTTTTCATGGAAAGGATGTTTTAGAAACAGAAGCTGTTGCTCTGAATATTCTTTCACAAAACCGAATTTTACCAATGAAATTAGAAGTAATGAAACCAAGCATTGAAAACCTTTTTATGGAGGTGGTAAAATGAGGGCTTATTTAGCTTTTACAAAAAAGGAGTTCATTGAAAATCTTCGCACCTATAAGTTTTTTATTATGATAGTTGTATTTTTGTTGTTCGGATTTATGAGCCCTGCATTGGCAAAGATGATGCCCGATCTATTAGAAACAGCGATACCTGCAGGTATGCAAATCCATATTCCAACCCCTACTGCACTTGATTCTTGGGGGCAGTTTTTTAAGAATGTAGGACAAATGG